>JAJACO010000159.1 GCA_022601475.1 Chlamydiales bacterium | reverse complement strand
TTGAAGTGGCAATGCAATGGAATGGCAGCTACACAGAATCTATATTATCTTATGCTAACAATATCCCTACAAAGCAGGGAGGATCCCACCTAACAGGTTATTCAACAGCTCTTACAAGAGTGCTTAACAACTATATAAAAAATCATAATCTGTTAAAAAACTTCAAAATCTCTATCACAGGGGATGACATGCGAGAGGGATTAACAGCTGTAATCTCTGTTAAAATTGCTAATCCTCAATTTGAAGGGCAAACTAAACAACGACTCGGAAATAGTGACGTGGGTTCGATTGTTCAACAAATTGTGGGTGAAGAACTCGCTATCTATCTAGAAGAAAACCCACAAATAGCACGCTCTGTAGTAGAGAAGGTGATGATAGCCGCTCAAGCGCGTGAGGCTGCAAAAAAAGCAAGAGAGCTCACTTTGCGAAAAACAGCTCTCGATGGTGCCCGTCTACCCGGAAAGCTCATCGATTGCCAAGAGAGGGACCCAGAAAAATGTGAGATCTACATTGTAGAAGGAGATTCTGCGGGCGGATCTGCCAAAATGGGGCGAGACCGCAGATTTCAGGCGATTTTACCCATTCGAGGGAAGATCTTAAACGTTGAAAAAGCGCGGCTACAAAAAGTTTTCCAAAACCAGGAAGTGGGAACGATTATCGCTGCTTTAGGATGCGGTATTGGCGCTGAATCTTTTAACCTCGAAAAATTACGCTACCATCGCATCATTATCATGACGGATGCGGATGTCGACGGATCTCATATTCGCACTTTGCTGTTAACTTTCTTTTATCGTCATATGCCAGCTTTGGTCGAGAATAATTATGTTTATATAGCTCAACCTCCTCTTTATAAAGTCTCTCGAAAAAAGAAAAGCCGTTATATCACCTCAGAACGAGAAATGGATGACTATTTGCTAGAGTTAGGCCAACAAGATGTACAAATTTCGTTGGAAGCCTCAGAACAACCTCTAGAGCATGAAGAAACAAATACATTTATTCAGCTCATGCTTGATGTAGAAAATTTTATCTCTTCTGTAGAGCGTAAAGCGATTCCATTTAGAGAATTTATCGATGCAAAAAATGAAGCTGGGCACTATCCCCATTATGTGATCAGCGCCTTAAGAGATGAACCCACAAAGCTTGTCTTTTCTGAAGATGAATTTTTGGATATAGCGCGCAGCTACGAAGAAGAGCAAAAAAATCAATACGAACAAACCCTTAAAGATCTACCGGAAGAAGAGATTGAAGAAGCGCTGAAGGCTTTTCATTCTAAATCACTTCCTTATACAGAGCTTTTTAAACAAGAGAGTTTCGATCATCTGATTGAGCGCTTACAAGTTTATAACTTAGGATTAGACAATTATTTAATAGCCAATGGTTTGCTTTTAAGAGTTAAAGAGAGCGAAGAGACTACGCATGAGTTTTTTACCTTAAAAGAATTTATGGATTATTTACGTGTTCATGGTCGCAAAGGAATTGAAATCCAACGGTACAAGGGTCTTGGTGAGATGAATGCCGACCAGCTTTGGGATACAACGATGAATCCCAATATACGCACTCTAATTCAAGTGACACTGCCAGATGCAATCGCCGCTGACCACATGTTTACCATGTTAATGGGAGAAGAAGTGCCGCCAAGACGGGCATTTATTGAGAATCACGCTCTTTCTGTTAAAAATCTAGATATTTAGGAAATAAAGCTATGTCCTTTAGAGAAAACGAAGTCATTATAACCCGAAATCTCGAAGATGAGATGAAAGAAAGCTATTTACGTTATTCGATGTCGGTGATTATTTCTCGCGCTTTGCCCGATGCAAGAGACGGACTTAAGCCTTCACAGCGTCGCATCTTATTTGCGATGCGACAGCTGAATTTATCGCCAGGCTCTAAACACCGTAAATGTGCTAAAATCTGCGGTGATACATCAGGGGATTACCATCCACACGGTGAGTCTGTTATTTATCCAACGCTTGTGCGTATGGCACAAGACTGGGCAATGCGTTATCCTCTTGTAGATGGACAGGGGAACTTTGGTTCTGTTGACGGAGATCCTCCTGCTGCTATGCGTTACACAGAAGCGCGTTTAACAAGTGGCGCTCTGCATTTAATGGAAGATCTCGACAAAGACACTGTCGATATGATTGCCAACTACGATGAGACAAAAACAGAACCCACGGTATTTCCAGCCAAATTCCCCAATCTTTTAAGCAATGGATCGTCGGGAATTGCGGTGGGGATGGCCACAAATATCCCTCCTCATAACCTCAATGAGCTCATTAACGCCACTCTTCTTGTGATGGAAAATAAAGAGACGACGATTGAAGAGATTTTGCAGGTGATGCCAGGCCCAGATTTTCCAACGGGTGGACTAATCTGTGGAACGCGGGGAATTCGAGAAGCTTATCTGACAGGTAGAGGAAAGCTCATGCTTCGAGGATTAATTCGTGTAGAAGAGCACCCCTCTAATCTCGATAGAGAACGCATTGTCGTCGATGAGATCCCTTATAATGTAAATAAATCGCGCTTGATTGAGCAAATGGCAGATCTTGTGATCAACAAAACGGTGACGGGCATTAGTGATGTGCGCGATGAATCTGACAAAGATGGAATGCGGATTGTTTTAGAGTTAAAGCGCAATGAAATCCCTGATGTGATCATCAACCAACTGTATAAATTTACAGATCTTCAGGTGACCTTTGGATGCAATATGCTTGCGCTCGATAAAAACTTACCTCGCACGATGAATATTAAGCAGATGATCTCTGCTTGGATAGCGCATCGCATAGATGTTGTACGTAGAAGGGTCCGTTTTGAACTCAATAAAGCAGAAGCTCGGGCCCATATTTTAGAGGGGTATCTCAAAGCCATTGGCCATTTAGATGAGGTTGTTAAACTCATTCGGGCCAGCAGCAACCGAGATGAAGCGCGCAATGCTCTGATTGCTAAATACCAATTTTCTGAGAGACAAGCCAATGCCGTTTTGGATCTTAAATTGTATCAATTAACAGGTCTTGAGCAAGATAAACTCAATGAAGAGTATCAAGCGCTTCTTAAAAAAATCGAGCACTTCAAAGCTGTTTTAGCTTCTGAAAGCATGGTACGCGACATCATTGCCGAAGAATTACAAGCTGTTCAAAAAATTCAGAAATCACCGCGTAAATCTCAGATTGTTCCGGCTCAGGGTGAGTTTAACATGGAAGATCTAATCGCTGATGAACCTGTTATTATCACTATTTCAGAAGATGACTATATCAAAAGAATGTCTGTAGATCTTTTCCGTGAACAACGGAGAGGGGGTTCTGGTGTAACAGGTTTTGATATTAAAAGAGAAACAGATGCCCTAAAAAGCATTTATTCAGCCTCCATGCACCAGCATCTACTTATCTTTACAAATTTTGGAAGATGCTACTGGCTTAAGGTTTGGCAACTTCCTGAAGGGGAGAGACGCTCTAAGGGAAAACCCCTTGTTAACTTGCTTGAAAACATTCAAGAGAATGAGCGTATTGCAACTATTTTGCGTACACATGAATTCCAAGAGGAATCCTACATCTTAATGGCGACCAAAAAGGGGATCGTGAAAAAAACAGAGCTTTCTGCGTTTAGTAATCCTAGACGTAAAGGAATCCGCGCCGTTGAGATTGATGAAGACGATGAGTTAATTGCAGCGCGCTTAGTTGGGCCCGAAGAGCAGGTGATGCTCTTCACTTATCAGGGGATGGCGGTGCGCTTTGATCATGATAAAGTGCGCGCAATGGGACGTACTGCTAGAGGAGTAAAAGGTGTTAAACTCAAAGCGGAAGATGACCGTGTAGTTGGATGCGAGTCTATTTCTAATGAAGAGCAAAGCGTCCTTGTTGTTTGTGAAAATGGGTATGGTAAACGCTCGTTTGTTTCTGAATTTAGACAGACAAATCGCGGAGGTGTGGGAGTGCGCTCCATTATCACAAGTGAACGCAACGGAAATGTGATTGGAGCTGTTTGTGTTACAGATCAAGATGGACTGATGATGATGTCCTCCAATGGCCAAACAGTGCGCATTAGTATGCAAGATCTACGCGTGATGGGACGCTCCACTCAAGGAGTAAAGCTTGTCAATTTAAAAGGAAAAGATAACCTAGTCGCGATCGAAAAATTAGAGGGGGTTGAAGAAGATGCAGCAGATGAACAAACCGTATGAGGGACTTTTTGTAACAATTGAAGGGGGAGATGGATGCGGAAAATCCACCCTTTCTGAACGCTTGGAGCAGCAACTCCAAAAAAAGGGCTACTCTGTTTTTAAAACCCGTGAACCTGGCGGCACCGAACTGTCTGAAAAAATCAGAGATATTCTGCTCAATCCCAATCTTCACCTTGAGATCACCGATAAAGCTGAGCTTCTTCTTTTTTTAGCAGCTAGAGCTCAGCACGTTGAAAAAAAAATTAAACCAGCGCTTCATCAGGGGCAAATCGTCATCTGTGAGCGTTTTAATGATTCCTCTATTGCTTATCAAGGGTGCGCCCGCCATTTGGGCATGCACTACGTAGAGCAACTATGCGAACTTGTGTTTGAAAAGCCCGATATCACTCTTTTTCTCGACTTGGATCCTGAAGAGGGATTAAATCGAATGAAAACCAAACGAAAAGAGCCTATTGACAGGTTAGAACAAGAGCAGCTACAATTTCATAAAGAGGTGAGACAAGGGTATTTACACCTTGCAGATGCACATCCCAATCGCATTAGTGTATTAGATGCCTCAAAACCTATTGAATTTGTTTTACAATCAGCGATGGAAGTTTTGGAACCTCGATTAATGTTAAGGCCAACAACGTGATTTCAGCTCAGGATAAGCTTTCTATACTTTTAGATAAAAAGCGCATCCCACAAGCTCTTTTACTCGCAGGTCCCCAAGGATCTGGTAAAAAGCAAGCTGCATATCATTTTTCTAAGTCTCTTTTAAACACATCAAAAAAGCTTGAGTCTCACCCTGATTTTCACCAATATTTTCCAGAAGGTAAACTCCAGCAGCATTCAATTGAGAACATGCGTCATCTCATACATGATGTGACCTTTCCCCCATACGAAGCGAAGTGGAAGATCTATTTAATCCACGAAGCAGATAGAATGCTTTCAACAAGCGGTAATGCACTACTTAAAACTCTTGAAGAGCCTACAGCTCACACTCTAATCCTATTGCTTTCTCATCACCCCGATAAACTTTTATCTACAATCTTATCACGTTGTCAAACCATTGAGTTTTCAGCATTCTCTCAGCAGCAAGCCAATCGTAAGATGCTCTGCTTTTTAGAGCAGGG
>JAJACO010000158.1 GCA_022601475.1 Chlamydiales bacterium | reverse complement strand
TTTAATGACCTCTGTCCAGAGATTGAGTTTGTCTCAACAGGAGATCTAAAAGCTTTTAAATTACTAAAGTTTGAAATTCCTCATGCTCAGATTCTTCGCATTTCGGGCACAGCCTTTGAAGATAAAAAACTACTTAAAGACTATTTGAAAAAATATAAAAAAGCGTGCAAAACAGATCCCTATCGTATTGGGTTAGAGCAAAATTACTTTTTTTATGGGCCTGAGCAAGAATGGATCTATCTTCCAAAAGCAGAATCTCTCTTATGGCAGTTTACAAACTTGTGGAGAGAGTGGCATGTAGCTCAAAATTTTGGTTTAATCTCCATTCCTCAACATCTTGATAGAAAAGAGATTCAGAGAGTGATTTTGCAAAAAAAACAGTTAACAAAAGTGGCGAGTTTTGATTTGGAAGGGGGAGATATAGCCACTTCGGTCTCTTGTCCCGATAAACTCTTAGAAACCTTGATTTCTTCCTTGCAATTCTTCCAACAAGCCTTTAAGATCTTCCCATTTGAAATAGGTGTATGTCTTGATGCCAAAAAATCAGGCACTTTAGCTAAAGCTCTTGCGCATTTGGGAATCCAACCTAGCAAAGAGACTCGCAATAAAGAGACAGAAAGAGTAATATGGAGCTCTTTTGATGGTTTTGGACGTACAGTTCTTCTATCCTCCATTGAGGTAGAAGAAAAACAAGGAATTGTGCAACATGCCCTTTTCCAGTCAGTCAAAAATTGGCTGGCCCTGTGCATCGAACATGGAGTAGAGAAATTTGAATTTGAGAGTCAATAGGAAGATCCGCGCCCCAGAGGTCAGAGTGATCGGAGCGGATGGATCGCAAGTGGGAGTGCTTGCGATACGTGATGCATTAGCTAAAGCGCAAGATGCAAACTTGGACTTAGTGGAGATCTCTCCCAATGCAAATCCACCTGTTTGTAAGATCATTGATTACGGAAAATTCCGTTACGATCAAACAAAGAAGGAAAAAGAGAGCAAAAAGTCGCAGCATCAAGTAAAAGTCAAAGAGGTTAAGCTCAAGCCGAACATTGATGAGCATGACTTTCAGACAAAGTTAAAAAAGGCGCACCAATTCCTTGAAAAGGGGAATAAGGTGAAGGTCACTTGTGTATTTCGGGGCCGAGAAATGGCTTACCCAGAATTGGGCCGAAAAGTGGTTAAGAGATTTTGTGAAGGTTTAGAAGAGATTTCGCAAGTGGAGTCTCCGGCAAAACATTTGGGACGCAATTTGATTTGTATCTTAGCACCTGGTGCGACAAAACCTTTGCCAAAGAGCAAGCCTTCAGTTAAGCCGTTAAAGATGGAGAAAACAAATGCCAAAAATGAAGACGAATAAGTCAGTTGCCTCACGTTTTAAAGTGACAGGATCTGGCAAATTAGTGCGTCGTCGTCCAAATAGACGTCACAAACTGACAAAGAAAACTTCTTTGCGTAAGCGTAATCTAGCAAGACCAGCTCTTGTAGATGAGTCACAATTGAAGATGTATAAATGCATGATGTGCGTATAATTTTTTAAGGAGATAAATCAAAATGGTTAGAGTAACCTGTGCACCCGCTTCCCGTCGCCGCCGCAAAAAGATTTTAAAGCAGGCAAAAGGTTTCTGGGGTGATCGAAAAAACCATATCCGTCAGTCGAGTAATGCAGTGATGAGCGCCTTGGCGTTCAACTACAAACACCGTAAGCTTAAAAAGCGCGAATTCAGGAGTTTGTGGATCACTCGAATGGGGATTGGAGCTAAACTTAATGGTCTATCCTATAGCAGTATGATCTGTGGATTACAAAAAGCTGGCTGTGAGCTCAACCGTAAGGTGTTAGCAGAAATGGCGATTCACGATCCAGAAGGTTTTAAAGCTGTAGCAGAAATGGCAAAAAAAGCACTTTCTAGCTAAGTCAACTGCATGGATATCGAGCACACACTTCGAGAGATGCTTGCTCTTCTTGAGCAAGACTTGCTTTCACATCGCGACCGAAACGAAATTGAGCAGCTAAAGATTAACTACTTAGGTAAAAAGGGGCGTGTGCAAGCTTTAATGCACCTGCTCAAAGATTGTTCTTCGCAAGAGCGTCCACGGATGGGCAAGCTCATCAATGATCTTAAGCAGAGCATCGCTGAGCAGATTGATTCTCGATTAGAAAAAATTGAGGATGAGGAGCTTAAGCAGCGTCTTGAGTCAGAGAAAATAGATGTGACTCTTCCGGGCAAACGTCGTTTTATGGGCAAAAAGCATGTTATTCTTAACATGTTGCACGAAGCGATTGACTTGCTTGTAGGGATGGGGTTTTCGGTGCAATACGGCCCAGATATCGAGAGTGATTATTACAACTTTGAAGCGCTTAATTTTTCAAAAGACCATCCGGCACGAGATATGCACGATACGTTTTATATTTCTCCGGATGTGCTTTTAAGAACACATACTTCAAATACTCAAGTGCGTGTGATGGAAAAATCGACGCCTCCCATCCGCATCATTGCGCCTGGGAAGTGTTATCGAAACGAAGATATATCAGCACGTTCGCACGTGTTATTTCATCAGATTGAAGGTCTTTACATCGATGAGGATGTGACCTTTGCAGATTTACTTGCAACGCTAGAGGAATTTTTTTCCAAGCTTTTAAATCACGATCAGATTAAAATGCGATACCGTCCCAGTTATTTCCCGTTTGTGGAGCCTGGCATGGAAGTGGATATTAACTGCATAGTGTGTAATGGAACAGGCTGTTCAGTGTGTAAACATACAGGTTGGCTCGAAGTTGCAGGAGCTGGCCTTGTACATCCCGAAGTGCTCAAGTCGGGCGGGATAGACCCGGAGGTTTATACCGGTTATGCTTGGGGATTTGGGATAGAGAGATTAACAATGCTCCGTTATGGCATTAAAGATATTCGGCTATTTATGGAGGATAATCTCAAGTTTTTGCAACAGTTTTAATCTGGAAGAGTGGCAGAGTGGCCGAATGCGCCTGTCTTGAAAACAGGAGTCCCTTCGCGGGGACCGTGGGTTCGAATCCTACCTCTTCCGAAAATAAGAGAAGCGTAAGCTTCTCTTTTTTTTTGCGAAGAGGAAGGGGAAGCGGGTGAGCTTCCCCGTTAGAGATTCGAAAGGTTGAAAGCCGCGAGCGATAGCGAGACGGATAACCCCGCGCCGGAGGGGCGAATCCTACCTCTTCCGAAAATAAGAGAGGCGTAAGCTTCTCTTTTTTTTTGCGAAGAGGAAGGGGAAGCGGGCGAGCTTCCCCGTTAGAGATTCGAAAGGTTGAAAGCCGCAAGCGATAGCGAGACGGATAACCCCGCGCCGGAAGGCTATGGGGCCGAAATGACGGTTTTCCTTTGGAGAGAAGATAATATTAACCTGAACTTCGGGTTTTAATTATTAAAAATAAGGGATTTATAGATCTTTCTTTAAGCTTCTGCAAGAATGCGATTGAACTGAACTAC
>JAJACO010000157.1 GCA_022601475.1 Chlamydiales bacterium | reverse complement strand
TGCACCTTGACTTGGAACATCCCACTCACCTTGGAGGTTGTCAAGAAAATCTCGTTTTTCCATGGGATTGGGATTTTGTGCTTTGGCAGAAGCACCTATCACGACCACAAGTAATAAACAGCAAATAGTTCTCATAATTTTCTTCTCTTCGCTTATTAGACATTCCCGCCAATAGTCTCCACTCTTCCGCCACGAATCGCAAACGCCCCTCTTTAAGACACAATTCGTGTCACGTTGAGCCTCCCTTATCTGGGGTGTAGGATGGGGCGATCTTAAGGAGACTTGTTATGCGTTGGGGAATTATTGCTGCGTTGGTTTTAGGGTGTGGTGTTGGACTCGCTGAAGAGCCAGCCGCTGACGCACCCAAAGAAGCCGATCCTGTTCAAGAGAAGATCGAAGCCGCCACCCAACGGTATTACGAAGCTATTGAGAAAATAGAAAAAGATCTCTGCCGCCAAATAGATGCAATGGTGGAAAGCTATGCAGATCGTGGAGAGCTTGAGATTGTTATCGAGCTACAAAATCAGAAGAAACAGTTTCTAGAATCAGGCTATCCTCCAGCAGCACCAGTATTTGCAAGCAATCGTCGCCGCGCACAGATAGAGATCACAAAAGCCATTAACCGAATGGATCGAGCATATAGCGATGTTGTTGCTCAACTCACAAGAAACCGTGATTTTACATCTGCAACAAGAATACGAGATGAATGGAAAGAGATCTTAGCCACCATTAATCCAAACATTGGTGATGGCTTTGAAGCAATCAGACAGGCAAAGTTGCAGAAGGCAGGATTGGCAGAACGGACTCCAGAGAAGGCTCCAGTTCCTGAACCAACCGAAGCTGCTTCAACAGATCAAACAGTCCCCGATATTCTTAAAGGTATTAGCGGACCACTTTCCAAAAGTAAGTCTTTGCCACAGAAAAATTTTGTGCGAAATCTTCAGTATCTAACAGACGGAATTGCTAAAGGGCTATCACCATCGAGCGGTCTTTTAGATTTTTTTAGCTTACGAACGATTCACCAACGACATGCTGAAATAATCTTGGATGACCCAAAATCGAAAGGCTTTCTTTTTCATAAACCGACTGAAATCACAGATGGTTTTATTACCGCCTTAGAAGACTGCAACCAACCACAACATCCAAATACGTGCCATCACGTAATTATTTCTCAAACATATTTGAGTCCAAATCAATTTGAGCGGTTACGTTCGTGCAAGAACGTGAATTTGGCGTATCCCCTCCATTTGTACGACGCCGAACATGTCAAGATTACTAAAAAACATTTTCCTCTGAGATTTAAAGATTTAAGTTTTGCATTAAATGAGTACTATCCTAAAACGATTGAAGTTGCACTAGAATTAGGACCTTGGCAATACGTGTGGGTGAACAGTCCAAAACTACCCATGGTGATGAAGGATGGTTGGCCATCGGGTCTTTTTAAAAATGACGAAGAATTCGTCTTACGAGCCAAAGTTATTCCGAAAATTGATCAGTTAGAGTGTTTTTTAGTTTTTAAAAAGTTTAAACGCATTTCATATGACATTCTCCCGGTATTAGAAAAAAGGCATTCGGCGGGACTCCGAACTGCTTTCGTTGACTGCACCATGCCGCCCGGTGATCTCCGAGAAAAACTAAAACAACTTGGTATTTATTTTATTTCAGAAACTCCTGATCAAGATTTCTTTGTTCAACTAAAACCGGCAATGGAAGAATGGAAAGAACCGGCTCTTCAAAAATGGCAAGAAGACCGTAAGAAACCTGTTGAATAAATTTGTCTTAACTCGTCGACGTTCTTTTACATACTTACTCTCTCAATAGTCTTCCGAGAGATGTCTTAGCCACGCTTGATTTAGTTGCCACGCTTGGGCCGTTTGTGAATAACTCTCGCCCCAACGCCCCTCTTTAAGACACAATTCATGTCATGTTGATCTTTTGCTTTTTTAAAAGTAATTTAGGGGCAAAGTGAAGAGACGCGACTGGCATCTATTCCAGTGGTTTGAAAATTGGATTTTAGAAAATTTTTTTTCCTGCTAGGTCTTTTGGGAAAACTTATTTAGGTTTAATACCGAGGAGTTTGATATGCGTTCCATAGCTACTATGTTTTTTTTGATAATAAGCATTAATGCTTCAGCTGACCAAATCTTTAAGTCCAAAGAAGCGATTGATGCAGTTAAAAACTATGAGAATGCTCTTTCAAACAGTAGAGAAGACTATCGTACCGCGTTAGAAGCAGCCAAAAAAAAAGCATTAGTAAAAGAAGATCTTCCCGAGGCTAACCTTATTGACCAAGCCCTAAAGATGCTTGCCTTGCAACCTAATAAAAACATTGACTTAAAAAAAACTAAGGCTCATCTAGTTGGTAAAGTCTGGGGTACTGATAACGAACCATATTTGCGGCAGTTCCTACCAAATCGGCAATTCAAAGTTACAAATAAACTAAATGGTGGCATGCATCAGGCTGGTATTTGGGAGATACTCCCAGATGGCTCTGTATTGGCGGTAGCAAAATTTGATAACCAGATGAAGCCTTACCCAGCTGAAAAGGTAAATAAGATGTGGGTTTTTCCATGTTTAGACGGAACGTGCATCGAGGTTGTGGGACTTCAAGGACAGAATAATTTTTGGCTATCAAGATGGTTGCCGATTAACTAGCAGGTTTTGAAAGCCTTGGTCATATGATCTTTTCCCATTCCGCTTGACGCAAGTTTCCCCCACCGCTTTCTGGATAACTGCGACATATAGTCTCCTCTCTTCCGCCACGAATCGCAAACGCCCCTCTTTAAGACACAATTCGTGTCCCGTTGAGCCTCTTTTGTTTGGGGTGTAGGATGGTGCGATCTTAAGGAGACTTGTTATGCGTTGGGGAATTATTGCTGCGTTAGTTTTATGGTGTGGTGTTGGACTCGCTGAAGAGCCAGCCGCTGATGCACCCAAAGAAGCAGATCCTGTCCAAGAGAAGATCGAAGCTGCCACCCAACGGTATTACGAAGCTATTGAGAAAATAGAAAAAGATCTCTGCCGGCAAATCGATGCCATGGTGGAAAGCTATGCAGATCGTGGGGAACTTGAGATTGTTATTGAGCTACAAAATCAAAAGAAACAGTTTCTAGAGACAGGCTATCCTCCAGCAGCACCAGTGTTCGCAAGCAATCGTCGCCGCGCACAGATAGAGATCACAAAAGCCGTCAACCGAATGGATCGAGCATACAGCGACATTGTTGCTCAACTCACAAGAAACCGTGATTTTACATCTGCAACAAGAATGCGAGATGAATGGAAAGAGATCTTAGCCACCATTAATCCAAACATTGGTGATGGCTTTGAAGCAATCAGACAGTCAAAACTGCAAAAAGCTGGATTGGCAGAACGGACCATAGAAAAGGCTCCAGTGCCAAAGCAACCTATGCCGGTCTCAAACGATCAAACTGTTCTGGATATTTTAAAAGGCATCAATGGGCCACTATCAACTGAGCAGCAAAAAGCTGTAGGGCAACTAGTAACCTTGAATGAAAAAACAGCAGAGTGCCTTAAAGATGGCTATCAGCTGTCATTTAAGAGTCTTCAGTTTATCGAAGGCCGCTCACTATCAATTTTATTATCTGGACAAGGTGCCAAAGGCATGACTTTTTGGCAGCCAATTGCTGTAACAGATGAAATGATAAACATTTTAGAACATGTTGCTTCTTTAAACAAAGAATCTAATCATTTTCTTCGATTTATAAGATCAACTGTAACTACACCGCAATTTCAAAAAATCATGGCTCTTTACCCAAAAATCAAAGTTTGCATTGACCCTGCATTGCTCAGTAAGGAGCAAAGACGCATATATTCCGAACTGCCAAGAGAAAAAAAGTTTGGCCCAAATGTTAATTTACCGAATGATCTCGCTATAAGTGCGTTAGCAGATATGTCCGCGCTGCCCGAAGTTCTTTTTTACCCCCCCGACAAAATGTCTGGTTACCAGTCACAAAAGCAAGGGCAATATGTGCTGTCTTTTCCGGATATCGTTGGTGTTGAAAACATTGATGGCTTCGTGAAGTTCACAGGCTTTAAATTAATAAAGCAGGATGTCATGGAAGCGATTTACCAAAGAAGTAGAAATGGTTTTCCAACGGTCTTTCAAAGCTGTCAAAACCCCTCTGGGCAAACTAAGGAAATTTTAGAAAAACAAAATATTTATTTTACGGAAGGACACACACCAGAGCTTTACGAGAGATTAAAAGAAAGTCTTTGATTATTTATTTACTCTCTCAATAGTCTTCCGAGAGATGTCTTAGCCACCTGCGATTTTCATGCCGCGATGGGGCAAAAACGCTTTGAAGATAAAACCCCACCCTCTCTATATAAAGCGAAAATATTGAGGGTAATATTTGTTGAGTGTTATCTTGAACGCCTGTTAGAACTCAACTGATGACGTTGTTTGAAAACGTGTGTGCAAAATGTGTGCAAATGGTT
>JAJACO010000156.1 GCA_022601475.1 Chlamydiales bacterium | reverse complement strand
TCCGTTTTCTCCGCCTCTTTCCACGCAGTTTCATCCCTTATATATAAATTAGTTACACCTTTGCTCTGAATAAAAATTGCCTTCTCTCTTAACAACTTACTATCAAATACCTTCTTTAACAGCTTCTCGAAATCCAACAAATCCTCATCCCTGCTATGATAATAAAAATAATTCAAAAGCAATAATTTCTCTGGCAACAAAAGCATATCCACTATATGTGTAACAACAAAGAGAGAAAACGTTTTTTCGTCAACACCAAAAAGTTCCAAATTTTCGGAAACATTTGCACAATGCTTGAACCAATCATAATCTCCCTTTTTCACTTCATTACTCATTTGCGTTTTTTCATAATTTTTTAGGAGCGTATTAATGAGTCCGTTATATGCTGTTCTATCAAAACCAACATCCACCTCCTTTTGCTTTTCCTTTTTGGGTTTTATTAACTTTAATTCACTGCGCTTATATTCAATTGGTCTATTTTTTTCACTAATAACACTGTGTTTATGCTTCAATTCACTTGGTTGGTAAAAATAATAATTACCCACATTTGCCAAACTTCCAACACGGCCATACATGTCAACTAAAAACTCATTAGGGTTTGTCATCATCGTGTCTAAAGCAAAATATATTTGTTCCAAACTGGTATTATGTTGACTGTTTAATGCCGAGAGCAAATCCGTCTTTTTATAAAAATAATGATTCGCAAAGAGTCGCTTTATAGATCGCTTCAAATTTGCAACATCTCTAATAAAATGCTCATCATACGTATGACTATCAACAGTGCTATCAACCAGGTGCCTCTCTCTCTCACCAGCATAACATGTATATTCACAGTCTTCCATAAAGTCACACAACTGCGAAAACTTTTTATCGCCGATCTTGTACTTAATGTGCTTCTTATTGCTCAGCTCCAACGTCTTTTCCATTTTAAATTTTTCCTCTGTTAACCCGCTCTGTCCCGCGTGCAGCAAGCAATCAACCGCAGTCTCTTTCAATACTCGACTAACATTGCCGATCTTTAGCGCCTTTTCCTCCGCCACCCTATAAACATACATATCCGCAGCCTCGGTCTCGTTCTCCAGCTTGGTCCCGTACAAAAATATCATCACATTCCGCTTCGAAAAGGGCAGATCCTTGTGACTGCAATTCCGCACACCTCGCCCAATAATCTGCTCAATACGATTTGTGTTATACCACGGCTCCATAATGTGCACCTGGCGAATGTTTTTGAAATCTAAGCCTTCCGAGCCTGCCCGCGACACCAAGATCACCTTGATTTTTGAACCATCTCTGTTATCGTCGGCTCCCGCGGCTTTCACTATTGCAGCGTTGTTTGTGGACAACGATTTATCACCTGTAATCATGGCGTATTTCATCGCGGCATCCTTCGACTTGCTGAGCGAGGGCGATTTCAGCATGGGATCACCAGTGAAATTCATCAATCCACTCTCCTCCAGCGCCAGCGCAACCGGTAAGAGTCCACCATCCAAATACTGCGAATAGACCAAGACAATTCCGTCGGAATTCAGTACGCTATCCACTATATGCGCTATCTTTGCGCTATATTGTCCAATCAAATCCTTCGTGAAAATCTTCCCGAATTTCTTGAGGAACCCCGGTTTGTACTTGTAGTTGGTCCGCCGACCACTGTTCATCTCGTGGGTCATAATCCGGTTCAACCCTGCTTTCCCCACCATGGTTTCCAACTCGTATTCTTTCTCTTTTTCTTTTTCTCCCTTTTCTCCTTTTTCTCCTTTTTCTCCCTTTTCTCCTTTTTCTCCCTTTTCTCCCTTTTCTCCCTTTTCTTTAATTTGTGGATACACAATATTCAGCGCCTCCAACGGCTTCTGCAAAACAGTGTAGCCAAACTTTTCCATGTTTTCAGCGGTTGGCATCTCCTTCTTTGATTTCTTTTGCTTGGTCTTAATATCTGCTATAATCTTCTTATAAATTTTCTTTTGGTAACTTCCTATATCCACCACAAATAAATCTAGAAATTCAATGGTTTGTACAATCGACTTGCCCGTGATGGTCTTTTTGGGGTAAACGAATTTATCACTGCGTGTCGAATGGGTTCGCTCAAAATCATGAGGGTAAATCCTAAAAGGGAATGTGTATGGGTTGTCACCACGAATAAATGAAACTAAGCCCCGGGCGGCATCGGTCAAGGCTTGGCGCCCCAGTGACTCGCCGTTCCCACCTAAAATAAAGTTCCCTTGCTTGTCAAAAATTGTGGCTTCATCGATCGGAGCATGTCCATTGTTCAAATTCATCAGATTCAGCAGCCACACAATTTCCTTGTAGCTGTTGTACATCGGGGTGGCAGACATGAGGAGGAGCCGCGAACCATCCACCTGCTCAACCAGCTTCATCAAGTTCACCGCAATGCGCTTATCCTTGTTGTCATCACTCAAACGAATATTGTGGACTTCGTCAATCACGATGAGGCGGTTCTTGAACGCCCGTTCTAATTTCTTTTTTTGGAGTTTCTCTCTTTCTTCCTTGGTCAATCCTTCTTTTTCTATCTTCATCACCTTTTCGATATAGTTTCCGAACTCAATGTACCCCAAAAACAAATAGTTATTTTTGATAATACGGGACACCTGCGACAAGAGGCGCTCCTTCTTCAAGTTTTTGAGATTCGTGGGATTGATCTCCTGCAAAAACTGCTTTCCGCTACAGGCTTCAATATTCCATAACCCGTTTATTTGCTTAAGTTTG
>JAJACO010000155.1 GCA_022601475.1 Chlamydiales bacterium | reverse complement strand
TCTCGAGCGAAGATAGTACATATGGTACAGAGAGCGAGAGATCTTTCAAATGGGGCAAAAAGGTTCCAAAACGACGCAAAGCTTGAGTTGTTCAACGGTCTCAGAATCATCGGGTGAAGATTTTAATTTGTATGCTCTAGCTCAAAATTGGTATATTTTTTCGGATTTCAGACTCCAATTTAAAATCGCTATAGGCCTACAATGGAATTATGTTATTACAAAGCGCCAAAAGCATTTGCCAAACCCTTTTTGATGCGGGCTACACCGCTTATATTGCGGGCGGATGGGTGAGAGATTTATTACTCAATGAGCCTTCGGATGAAATCGATATCGCCACAAGCGCTCCCCCTTCTAAAATTCAAGAACTCTTTGAAAAAACCATTCCTGTTGGGATTGCATTTGGAGTTGTGATTGTCGTCTATCAAGGCTTTAACTTTGAGATCACAACCTTTCGAAAAGATCACCCTTATCAAGATGGAAGACACCCCGATGGAGTGGATTTTTCTACGCCGGAAAAAGACGCTGAGCGCAGAGATTTTACCATCAATGGTATGTTCTATGATCCCTTAAATGAAACGATTCATGATTATGTAGAAGGAAGAGAAGATCTAAAAAAGGGTGTGATTCGAGCCATTGGCGATCCTAAAAAGCGATTTGAAGAGGATAGACTGCGGATGATCCGCGCTGTCCGTTTTGCCACTCGCTTTAATTTTGAAATCGAATCTCAAACACAAGCGGCGATCCATGCGTACGCGTCTACTGTTTTTCCCTCGGTTTCTATTGAAAGAGTGTGGCAGGAGCTCAATAAAATGGCGCGCTCTGCCAGGTTTGGCCAGGCGATGATTCAATTGCACACTTTTGGCCTTCTACAGGTACTTTTTGCTCATTTAAAAGATCTATCTAAAGATGAAATCGAAACACGGGTGCAATTCTTCCCCTATTTTCCCCTTAATTGCCCTCTGATTCTCTATTTGCTAGAGCTGTTTCCCGACTACACCCATGCTCAAAAAATCAACCTCTGCCGTTATCTAAAAGCAACAGTAAAAGATCGCAAGCTTGTGGATTTTTTCTCTACATCTCATGAATACACAGAGAGCTATGAGTGGGCCTATTTTTATGCACACCCTCTTTCCAAACTTTTTCTAGAGATACAAGCGGCTAAAAAAATGCCCTCCGACAAACAAAACTATATTGAAGAGCACCAACAGAGAGCGCATCAGCTGCAGATAGCTATTCAAAGAATTGAAAACAAAACCCCTCTTGTCACAGCAGCCCATCTACAAGCGTATGGAATTAATCCTGGTAAGCAAATGGGAGAGCTGCTTAAAAAAGCTGAGAGAATCGCGATTAATGAGGGTATTCAAACAGCTGAACTGGTGATTAAGCGACTCGGATTACCCAAATCTAATGCTTGAGCTTTTCCTTTAATCCACTGTATTATTCAAAACAACAAAGTAGACCACGGCCCACCTCTCCTCTTTCTAACAGCTCAAACAAGGCATTGATCTCTTCAAGCGGGTGCTCATGCGTGATCAAAGCCGCCAAGTCTAGCTCTCCTTTTAGGTAGAGAGCGACGTAGTCAGCCACATCTTGGTCAATAGAACTTTTACCTCCCCACGTACCCACAATCTTTTTGCCCACGATCAAATCAAAGGGATCGATTGAGATGCGCTCTCCTTTGGGTAGATTGCCCGCTAATACACAAAGCCCAGGAGCCTTTAAAGAGCTATATGCTTGCTCCATGGCTTGCTTTTTGCCTGCAGATTCAAAGACAAAATCTACCCCTTGGCCCTTTGTAATCAACTTGATCGCTTCCGCTGGATTTGTTGCGCGCGCATCCACTGTATGCGTTGCACCGAGCTGTTTGGCTTTTTCAAGTTTATGCGCTTGGACATCGACAGCAATGCGTGGATAGGCTTTTGCTTGTTTTGCTGCTAAAAGTGCGCTCAATCCCACGCCTCCTGCTCCATATACCGCAAATGAGTCGCTCTCTTTGAGCTGCATCTCATTTTTTACAACACCCGCTCCTGTTGGAATGGCGCAGCCCAAGAGCGCCGCTTCTTTAAGAGGCATCGCTTTTGGAATGGGAATCACCCGGTTTTCTGAAATAATGGCGTAGGTCATAAATGTACTGATCGCACCTGAATTAACAGCGCCTCTAGCGCTCTTATATTGGGCGCTAGCTACATTGGCGCCCTCTGCTTTGATCCAGGTGAGCACAACGTGATCGGATGGTTTGACTTTTGTGACATTGTTGCCTACAGCTTCTACAATACCCGAACCCTCATGCCCTAGAGTGTGGGGCAAGAAGGCATCTTCTCCTTTAAGTCCTTTTATTTCATTAAGTTGAGAATGGCACGCTCCTGTATAGGCAATCTTGACCAGTACCTGCCCTTCTTTAAGAGAGGGGATTTCAAGTTCCCAAATTTCAAGAGGCGCATTGAGCTGGGTGAGAATACACGCTTTTGTCTTCATCGAGTTTTTTTCCTTTTGTAATTGAGAGGTTGTGCATCACAAATACCTGAGAACCTAGACCGTAGTTCATGTAAGGTTCTAAGCTCCATTGCGGGTAACACTCTAAGATTTCTTGTACGGCTCTCCGTTGCCCTAAATTGGGATTTCCAAAGCTTGTCATCCAATCATCACAAATAAGCACTGTTCCATCTTGAATTAAATCGTGCTCTAATAACGTTTGAAGCACAAATTTTGAAGAGCTATGAAGATCGCAATCGAGGTTGATCAACAGCGCTTTTGATAATTTTTTTGTGGCGATCACTTTTTCTAAGGTGTTTTCAAAATACCCCTTAAAGGCGTGCACCCGTTGTAGGCCCAATTTTTTTTGTAATTCTTGTTTTAAAAACACCTCGAGTCCTTGAGGTGTTTTTAGCGCTCCTTTGTCCCATTGCCCATTTTGATATTCATAATTATCGCGATCCACCTCGCTCATCTCAGGCAACCCATCAAAGGAATCAAAAAGCTGCAATTGGCTTTGTTGAAGATTAAATCTTAGCATACAGTCTGCTAAAAGCGCAGCTGTATAGCCATTCATCACTCCAAATTCATAGATATCCCCACGCAGGCCATTGCTATAAAAAGCGCTGATCAGCAAAAAGATACGGTCAAAGGCTTCGAGATAGACGGCGTCTGCCTCTTTTTTGTGACCGTGCAAGCCGCTATAAATCTCTTTAGAACAGGGCTTAAAGAGATATTTTTTATAAATCATCCGCTTTTGCAGATATTGCGGCCCTCCCGGAAGACGTTTGAGCAAAGAGCGTGTCCATCGATTGAGCGTTTGCATATTAATTTCTCTTTGGTTTGCAGCAAACAGCGATAAAATAATGTGCTAAAGGTAAATACCCCGTATGCACAACCTCATCATTGGCTGCGAATAAAAAAACATTCTCAAATTGGGCTAAAAGCTCAGATTCTAATCTCTCATGTGTATAAATATTCACGTGCCCCTTTTTAGAAATTGGAGAGGCGAACTGCTGGCTAATGGCACTCGGCGTGCCGATCACAGCGATTCCTGTAGAAGAGAGGTTAATAGCAATTTTTTCGATAAATGCAAGCGAATGCTCCGGATAGATGTGCTCAATGACATCAAAGTTCACAACAGCATCCCACTTTTGCTCCGTTGGCATATCTAAAAAATCGGCATGTTCAAATGCGACAGAGCGCTCTTGAAAATTGCGTTGTGCTGACTGTATCGCCGGCGCATCAAAGTCAACCCCTTTGCAATAGCCGCACTCTTTTGCGATCACCCAGCTTCCCAAGCCTTCATTACAGCCCACGTCGAGCACTTTTTTATTGCTGCCAATCATTTTGGCGGCAAATTTGTAATAGGAGAGAGAAAAGAGCATCCTCTTGGGGGTATTGTGCATTAGATAGCTGTTATAGCGCCCAAATTGGATCGGTTTTTCTTGTTCAAGAAGCTGTGTGACACAGCTCCAATTCGACATGCTTTCTTGTTTCTTGTCCATTGGCCTTTAGGTATTGGTTTGCGGATTGTGTCACGACTGAGTGACTCAAAGGTTGATAATAGTCAGCTCTTGCACTTAAATCAACAGGTGCAAGCGCGTGCATCTGCTCTTCGATTGAGGAATCCATCATTTTAGGGGCATATAAAAAGCCAAGTTGATGTTTGGCTGTCCCTTTGCGCACTTGAGTATCAGAATTTTCAACTTGTGTTGTGGGATAATGCGTATCCGGCTGCACATGAGAGCCTGGTAGAACGCTTAAACTACTCTCTTTTGGAAGGTCGACAAAGGGGATAAACACGGAGAGTTCAAAAGGCGATCCACCATAAAAAGTGTCTCTGTGATAGCCGATATTGTCTTGCTTTTTACAAGGGCGGGTGATGCGTAAATAGGGGTTAGCTTGCACAGAGAGGTCCGGACCCAAAAGATCTTGAAAAAAGGGAAGCTGCGCCTCGATAATAGAGGGACCGCATTTTTGTTCTCGATACATCTGCGTCAGTTTAACTTGCATTTCTGTGTGTTCTTGATCATCCAAAAAATGGGTGTGATATTCCTCAAGAGAGCTCTGTTTTCCACACAGCTTGAAAAGCGCCTCTTTTAAAAAGGCACGCGTTTGGAGTACAGGTTTTGGATCGAGGAGATCAAAAACAAACCAGCCTTGTTGTTGAAATTGTTCTTTAAATTGGTTCATACATCTCTCCGATTACATGCCACACACATCACATAATGCGCCATCGGGGCGTAACCTGTGTGCACTGTTTCGTCGTTGATACCAAAAGGAAAAACGTTATGGAAATATATTTCTAGCGTCTCTTTTAGTCGTTTTTGAGAAAAAAGATTCACATGTCCTAGGTTACTTGCCTCAGAAGCGTAGGGGGCGGCTGTGATGTTGGGAGTGCCCACAATCGCAATGCCATCGGAGGTGAGGTTTTGAAGCAAAGTTTTAAAATAAACAGCTTCATGCTCCTTATAGATGTGCTCTACAACATCTAGGCTGATCACTGTTTGAAATTCCCCAAAGGTTTTGCCCATAAAATCGTCGTATAAAAAAGAGAATTTTTGTGGATCAAAGTTTTCTTTAGCTGTTAAGATCGCTGCATCATCTAAGTCCACTCCTGTATAATGAGTGGCCATTTCAGCCAAAATAGGAGCGCCAATTCCCTCTCCGCATCCCAATTCGAGTAGAGAGCGGTTTTTAGAGCCCATTTTTGCAGCAAATTTATAACGCGCTAGCACAAAGGCTAATCTTTTGGGGTCGTTTCTAAAATTATACGACCAGTGATCCGAGAGTGCCACAGAGTCATTGCCCAGCATCTCGGCGGTTAAATCCCACGTTTCTTGTTCTTTATGTTCCATACACTTCCTGCTTATAATTGTTGAGCACGTGTTGCACTCCTTGCTCCCACGCTATTTTTGAAAAGGAAGAATTCAAAGGCGTGTTTTTGGCCCGTTTAAATTCCTCTTTTCTATCAGCTAATTGAATCGCCTTGACTAAGTTTGAGGAGACACCTAAACCTTTTGCAAGTGTGATAGCCATCTCATAGCGAGAGGCGTAATGAGGACCTGTCACATTCACTATTCCCCTTGCTTCTGTTTTGATGCAGTTTGCAACAGTTAAGAGCACATCGTCGATATGCACCGGAGAAAAAATTTGATCTTTTGCCGCTTCAATCGATTGATGTTGAGACAACCGACCAGCCATTTCATCAAAAAGAGTTCCATCCCCTCGATCCTCTCCATACACTTTGCTCAAACGGATCACAAGAGCACCTAGTTTAACCGCTTCTTTTTCTAGTAAAGCTTTTTGAGTTCCATACACATTGAGAGGAGCTAACTCTAACCGATCATTAAAGACCGCATCAGAAGAACAAAAAATAGGACACACTCCCTTTTGAAGCAAAAGCTCTCCTAATTTAAGCGTTCCCTCTACGTTGCAAAGATGAGTTTGTTGTGGATTTGTCTCGCATGCATGCAGTTGACAAACGCCCGCTGCAATGAGAGCATATTCAAAACCTGCAGTAGAAAAATGGATCTGCGGATCGGTTAGATCGAGCTCTGCGCGCGAAATGCCCAAAGCTTCGGGCCATTTTTTACAAAAGTGGCTACCGATAAATCCATTGGATCCAATGACAATTAAGGGATGAACCAATAGTAATCTCCTGTATAGCCCACTTGCTGAAAAAGCGCTTCCCACTCCTCTACCGATAAAATGGTTTTAGCGGTGAGATTCCATGCGTTCATTAACTCTTTTTCTTCCTCGTTGCGGTACGCATCCACCGTGATAAAACTGTGACCACAGCTCACTCGTTCAATCTCTTTTAGTGCTACAATCAGCTCATTTTTTTCTAAATTATGGATCGTGTTGATCGCAATGACAAGATCAAAGCTGTTGTCTGAGTAAGGCAAAGCTCTTGCATCTGCGACCTGTAAATAAGAGCGCACTTGCTCTTGGCTGTTTTCAATGGCGTAGGAGGAGACATCGATCCCCTCTATTTGAATGCCCGGAATCAATTGTTTAAAGTCGTACACCATAAATCCCTTGGCGCATCCCACATCCAAAACCTTAGATTGAGCCGAGAGATCATAAAATTTCTGGAATGTGGGCACAACGGGTTGCCAAAATCTGGGGCTATAGCTAAAACCTCCATAGCCGTGCTTGCGCTCTCCATCAAAAAACTCTTTTCCAAAAGCGCGCGCAATTGTTCGATCTTCTTCTGTTTTTGTTGCGCCCCGCTCTTTCACATTACGCTTCGCTTTGGGATAATTTTCTAATAGATCAATTTGCTGTCCCATTCTTATTCCTTGTGTATATATTCTAGGGGTTGTTGTGTGATGGTTTCAAATGAGCCGTTAACCCAATTCAGTGTTTTTTCAATTCCCTCCTCAAGACTAACTGCAGGCTGCCATCCAAGCTCTGTACGTGCTTTTGAGGAGTCTATTGTATACGCTTTATCCTGTCCTAGGCGCTCCTCAACCACATCAACTACATTTTCAAAGGGGAGGTTTAATTTATTGGCGATGGTTTTGACAACATCCCTTACAGCGACTCCTTGATCGGGTGAGAGATGATAAATTTCTCCCGGACGCCCTTGTTCCATAGCGAGTAACTCCCCTAAAGAAACATCGCGAATATAGATGTACGATTTGACCGCCCTACCCCCTCCATGTAGAGGGATTTTATGCCCCTGTTTCATATAAATCATCGAGCGAGGAATAATCTTAAAGAGTTGCTGGTGGGGCCCATACACATTGGTAGCGCGGATCATCACAAGCGGAAAGTTGAAATTTTTGGCAAAGGTAAAAAGAGAAAAATCGCCCGCCGCTTTGGAGGCTGCATAAGGTGTTGTTGGGTTGAGAGGAGTCTGCTCTTTAATAAAACCCTCGCACGTGCCGTACACTTCGGGAGAAGAGATATGGACATACTTTTTTAAAAAAGTCTTATCTTTTAATATGTTCGCAAGCTGCGTTAAAGAGACTGCATTTGTCTGAAACCAATGGTGAGGATACTGCCAACTAGGCGCCACCTCACTTTGAGCTGCAAAGTTGACGATGTACTCGGGTCTTTCAGCATCCAAAATCTCTTCTAGTTTGGCAAGATCGTGATTTAAATCAATTTTGTGAAACTGAAAATTGGGACACAGCCGCTGCTTGTAGGGCAAAAAAAGCGCTTCTTTCTCACTCGATCTGCTCACTCCAATCACATGATAGTCCCCCTCTTCGAGCAAAAGATCGACAAAGTCGCTACCAGAAAAAGAATTGCTTCCAATCACTAAAACTTTTTTCATCCAAAAACCTCTTTAAAATGGACCCGTAAAAGAAGGGTCTGGAGTATCCAACGGCTCCTTCATTTTAGAATCTAATAGTGTTTCTAATACGTGGCGCGCCTGCACGGATTTACCCAACATTTGAAGAGCTGTAATCATTAAATCAGCGTGTGTTGGGTAGTAGTGATTAGCAAGCGCCCAACTCGTTGGGGAGTGCGCGTCTGGATAGGTCACTCTCTTGGGAGGGCTGCGTAATGCATCGAATGCTTCCTCTACCAAAAGAGCACTGATTTCTGCAGCCAGTCCGCACGTTTTCCAATCGGGGTCTGCAATAATCGCTCTACCAGTTTTGCGCACGGATTCTAAAATCATCTCTTTATCAAGAGGTTGAATCGATCTTAGATCGATCACCTCGCAAGAAATGCCCTCCGCTTCTAGTGCTTTTGCCGCCTTAAAGGCCTCTAATGTCATATGAGAGCAAGCGATAAAGGTGAGATCAGAGCCCTCTAAGAGGCGGTGCGCCTTCCCCAAAGGAATGCTATAAAGCTCTTCTGGCACCTCGCCATGAATAGAGTGGAGCCACCTGTGCTCCAAATAGATCACAGGATTATCATCTTGCACAGCGGCGACAAGCAAGCCCTTTGCATCGTGTGGGCTCGAGGGCATCACCACCTTTAAACCGGGAATGTGGCCAAAAAGACTCTGAAAGGTTTGTGCATGCTGCGGTCCTTGCCCCCATCCACGCCCCATAATTAAACGAACGACCAGAGGCACTTTCATTTGACCACCAAACATATAATGCCATTTAGCTGCGTTATTGATCAGTTGATCAAGAGCAAGGAGCATGAAATCTACCCTTTGATGGGTCATGATCGGACGCATTCCCATGATTGCAGATCCAATAGCAACGCCTGTCATGGCATTTTCGGATGTGGGCATGTCCATCACTCGATCTGCGCCGTATTTGTCTTCTAATCCTGTTGTTGTTCCAAAAATTCCTTTAGGATCCGGAACTCCCAGCCCCATGAGGTAGATCGAAGCATCGAGTTCCATTAATTGGTCGGTCGCTTGTAAAATCGCTTGGCTAAACTTGATGTCAGGCATAGTGCTCATCTTTTGGTTCTGCAATAGGAAATGGACTTGAAAGAGCAAAAGCAAATGCCTCTTCAATCTCCCTTTTTATCGGTTCCACATCTATCTTCACTTTTAATAAAGGATCGCGCTCTTTCCAAAAAAGCACTTCTTCTTCAGGTTGATATGGATCAAAATGTGGGCCACAGTGTTCTCTAAAACGATAGGTGGCAAACTCAAGCAAACAAGGACCTCTTCCCGCATGTATATGTTCGAGCGCTTGAGAGGTTAGATCGATCACCTCTTCCACATCATTCCCATCTCCTTGCAGAGCAAAAATGCCGTGCGCCTCCGCAATTAAAGGAATTTTACGCTCTTTGGGTTGCCGCACCTCTAGCGGCGAATAAACAGAGTAGAGATTGTTCTCACAAACAAACAAAACAGGCAATTTTTTAAGCGCTGCAAAATTTAAACTCTCTGCAAAAACACCCTCTTCTGTCGAGCCCTCCCCAAGAAAAATCGTCACAACATGCGACTGATTTTTTAAAACAGATCCAAAAGCTGCTCCTACGCCGATGGGAATAGTCCCTCCCACAATCGGTGTAGAACCCAAAAAGCCCGCCTCTAAATCGACAAGGTGCATCGAGCCTCCTCGTCCTTTACAGCAACCTGTTTGCTTGCCATAAATCTCGGCGAGCATTTTTTTTAGAGAGCCTCCCTTAGCTAAGTAATGTGCATGCGCGCGATGCCCACTCACCACAAGATCTGTCTCTTTAAGTTGTGAGCACACACCAACAGCCACAGCTTCTTGTCCAATGCTCAAATGTACAGGACAGCGCATTTGTTGCTCAGAATAGCGCTCCGCAATCGCCTCTTCAACCATGCGGATCCGTTTGAGTTCATAGTCAAGTGTGAGTGCTTGCGTCATTTAAGTAACCGGGTGATGTATTTACACAGTTCTGTTTTTTGTACCGCTTCTTTATTTCCCACAATTTGTACGTCAATTGCAGCTGCCACAGACCCCAAAAAACCACTTGTTAAAGAAGAGCAACCTTTAGCTGCGCTTAGACTTGCTAAGGCAAAGTAACTATCCCCCGCGCCAACGCGGTCAATAGAGCGTGTTGTCAATGCAGGAATCCACACAGATTCTGCATTCTGTGTGTGCAAAAACACACCCTCTACACCACGCGTTACAGAGACACGCGCACAATTTAAAAGTCCCGCAATATCTTCGACAACGGTTTCCAAACGACTATAGCGATCGTGCGCTGCTAAACGTAGTTCAGGTTCATTAAGAGAAATAAAATCAGCTCGATGGTATTGAGTGACCACATTAAACCCACGATTTCCACTGTTTGTCTGCGTATTAACAGCTAAAAAGCCCTTTTGATCACTCAAAGTGTTTACAATGGATGGATTTGTAAATCCATTTCCAAAATCACACACTAAGATCAGATCATATTCTGCACTTTTTTTGTTTAAAAAGTGTGTGATTTGGTCGGTGTGTTTCTGCTCTACAAGAGAATGATTGCTCGAATAGGTCTCAAAGAGCTTAGTAATCGTTTTGCCATCCTCTAGCACAAACCGCGTCTTTGTCAGAGTAGGATACGCATCAAAGTAGACAAAATTTGTCTCCACGTTCGGAGCGAGATTTTGGGTAATTGTCTCTAGGTTGGAGCAGTTTTTGCCCACACCTGTTAAAAGAGTTACATTCGAAGCGAACGAAGCTAAATGGTTGGCAATAATTAAAGAACCTCCCAAAAACACCTCTTTTTCTAAGAGTTTTGCGGTGAGATGCACTCCTTTTCCCGCTTGCCCCAAGGGAGCGACATACTGGTACTCATCAATGATCGCATCGCCTACAACAAGCACTTTAAGATCTTTAAATGAATCAACCCGGCTTAATAGTTCATCAAGAGAAGTGTGTTTTTTTAGTTGTTCTATAAAGGGAGCTATTCTTTGAGCATCTGTATCCACAAAGCGATTGATTAACTCAGAGGAGCTGTACACAATGTCATCTGTGTAGTAAATTTTGCCACCCACACGCTCTATTGCTTTAGCCTCATCGGAAATCTTGCCGGTAATGTCCCCCTTGTGATCTTGATATTCAGCCCCCTTTACATAGACATCGGGCTGAATTGTTTGAATCACAGAAACCGCATCTTTGGCATCATTGAGCACCACATAATCGACATACACTAAAGAAGCGAGCTGCTCGAGGCGGAGTTTTTCTTCAAAAGCGGGACGCCCCGGCCCCTTGTTTACAAATCTGTCGGGAGTGATCGAAACAACAAGCTTATCTCCCTGTTTACGCGCCTCTTTTAGGTGGCGCAAATGCCCAGGATGGAGCAGATCAAACACACCGTGACAGTGCACAATTTTGTTTCCACTCCCCTGCTCTTGCGCGACTACACCGCGGATGTTGCTAAGCGCTTTGATTTTGTTTTGCATGTATCCACAATCGTATGTAATAGAAAAAAATGACCCGTCTCTACAAGTCCATAATCAGCGCTCTCCAGCCAAAAATTTAACTCTCCAAGCCCTCGCAAAGCGTTGTCCGGCTCAAATCCACTCAAAGTGATCAATCCCGCTTTTTTGTCTCGAGCCACTTGGCACGCCTCTACAATATTTTGAGAAGATCCAGAGCTTGAAATAGCTACAAGTAAATCGCGTGAGCGTAAATTGCACATAAGAGGCATTTTATACACATTTTCATACCCAAAATCATTGGCAAAACAAGTGAGGATATTAGAATCTGAAAAAGTCATTGCAGAGATTTGAAGCGTGCGGAGCAAGTCTGTACAAAAATGCGAAGCGATACCTGCGCTCCCTCCATTGCCAATCACATAGACAATGCCTTCTACTTGCGTCACTTGTTCTAGCAAAAAATGAAACATTTTTAGTGCTTCAGAAGCGCTCACCTCTCCTTGGCTGGTAGTGTAAACACACCGATCTATCACGCCGGATAATTCATCTAAACGTTGTCTAAACAAGCTTTTTCTCCTTCGCTCAAGTGAGTAAACCAACTCTTTGTTGCTTTTTCAATGGACTCAGGCTCCCACAAGGGAGCGCTTTTAAAATCATCGATGCACGCAAGCAACCTTTTGACACCCTCTTCAAAAGGCACTTCCGCCCTCCAGTTGAGTAAATCTTGGATTTTACCTACATCAGCAAAGGTGCAATCGGGCTCACCTGGCCGCTTGGGGATTGAAACAACCTCACCCTCCAAAAGCTCTACGAGCTGATTGACACTATAATGCGAGGAACTACCCACATTAAAAATCTCTCCAGAAACACAACTATTTGCTGCACTCAAAAAGGCGCGCGCTACATCTTCAACATACGTAAAATCGCGTGTTTGAGTGCCATCTCCAACAACTGTTAACGGTTTACCATGCAATTTTTGTGACAAAAACACTCCAAACACTGCCCCATATGTGCCTGTTGTACGGGATCTTGGACCAAATACATTAAAAAGACGTAAGCTCACTGCGGGGATTTGATACACCTTTTCCCAGTGCATCACAAGTTCTTCTCCCAAGTATTTGGTCAATGCGTAAGGATACTGAGGGGAGATCTCGGCTGTTTCGGGCGTGGGATAGGCTTTGGGGATGCCGTAGCACGAAGAGGAGGCTGCATAAATCAATCGCTTTACACCAGCAGAGCGGGCGCACTCTAGCACATTGAATGTCCCCTCCACATTCACTTTATAATAATCCGCAGGATTTTCGATCGAAGGGACAATATCGGCTAACCCCGCAAGATGAAAAACCCATTCTACCCCCTCAAATAGAGGAGTCAACGCTAACTTGTCACAAATATCCACCTCATGAAAAGAAAACCCAGGATGAGCGTGTACACTGCCTAAATTTTGTAATCGCCCCGAGTTAAGGTTATCAACCACTAAAACCTCATGTCCAGATGCTAACAAAAGCTCTGTAAGATGACTCCCAATAAAACCGGCACCACCTGTCACTAAAGCACGCATCTACTTAAGCTCCAGTTGATTCATTGTTTTAATATTAAAATAACGTGCATCTTCCATCGCATTGGGGAGCTTATTTTCTTTAAAAGCCTCGATTAAATCGTGTACCGCATCTTCTAGAGTTCTTAAGGGGACAAAACCTAACTTTTGAGCGATTTTTTCAGATGACACATGATAAGAGCGATTATCGTCTGTGGGAACAACTTCTAGCGCGCACTCTCCAGACACTTTAGCCACAATCTCACCAATTTCTCGCACTGTGTGATTGAGATACCCCACATTAAAAATCTCTCCCTGCACTTTCTCTTTAGGCTGCTCTAACACATGTAAATACGCAGCGGCCATGTCATCGATATGGATATTAGGACGCATCTGCTCGCCTCCCATAATCTTAATTTTTTTGTTGTGATAGGCGTGATTGGTTAAGATGTTGACTACAACATCCAAGCGTTGACGAGGCGCATAGCCGCACACAGTGGCCGGACGCAATACGGTACAAGTAAACGTCTCATCCATGTAATCAAATAACACCTGCTCACAAAGAGCCTTAAATTTAGAATAATCAGTCAGAGGCTCTAAGTCCATCTCTTCTGTCACATTTGGCACCTGTTTTACCCCATAAACAGAAGAAGAGGACGCGTAAATAAAGCGCTTGATCCCTTTCTCTTTTGCCATTTTTACCATCGGCTCAAATGCATCGAAGTTAATCGACTTACCAAGCTCTGGATTAAGCTCAAAACTTGGATCGTTAGAAATACAAGCTAGGTGAATAACAGCTTCGCACTCATCAAGAGCCTCTTCTAAAACAGTAAGGTCTCGAATATCTCCTTTAATCTGTGTTAAATCTGAATGCGGTTCCAAAACAGAATCACCATAAAGATAGAGGTCTAAAACATTCACCTCATACCCTTGCTTTAGAAGAGCAGGCACAAGTTTTGAACCCACATATCCGGCACCACCGGTGACAAGAACGCGCATAGGATTTGCCTCTACTTTATTAAAATTCAAGAGTCTGATATAGAGGTCTTGTTCAATTCTTTTCAAGTTAAATTATGCATATGGAAAATCCAGTACTCACAATCATGATGCCGAGTTATAACTACGCGCACTACCTACGTGAGTCTATTGAATCCATTCTTTCTCAAGAGTTTACAGATTTTGAGTTTTTGATTATCGATGATGGATCGACAGATGGAAGTGCTGATATCATCCGTGAATATGAACAACAAGACCCGCGTATTCGTGCACAACTCTATCCTAACAACGCAGGCATGCTCGAGAGAATTAATGCTTCTGCTTCGCTTTTTCGGGGTAAATACGTGCACTACCTCGCTGCTAATGATTACCGATACCAAGGGTTTTTAAAAGAGTGTATGGACATGCTCCGTGCTCATCCCGACCTGGGCATGTGTTGTACTCAATTTCATTATGGGAATGAACAAGAACTTCTTCTCGAAACAAGTGGATTTGTCACAGGAGAGGGCCCTACTATTTTAAAACCTTCCTCGATTGTGGATGCTTTTCTTAATCGCAATTTAAAGCTTTTTAGCGTCGCAACAATCTATAAAACCGGCCTAGTACATAAATACAATGGGTTCGACCCAAAGCTCTACTATCTCTCTGACTGGTATCTAGTCAATGAAATTGCTTTTAATCACTCTTTTGCAATGATTCCAAAACCACTTTCTTATTTTAGAATTCATGCTTCAAACTTTAGCAACATAGTCAGACACAACAAACAGATCAAAAGATCTGTTCATAAACATATGCTTAAAAAGCTCTCCCTCAAAGAAAATCGTTTTTATAGAGAGCAATTAAAAAAATCGGCCCTACTGACTTTCGTATTTCAGGATTTGTTTTGGAAACTACTCTTTAACCCCAAATACATCTCCTACTGGCCCTACATCAACAAAAAATATCCTATTAAAGAGCGTATTAAACACTCTTTTAAAAAAAAGTTAGGTCTAAAACGTGCTATCGACTAATCCCAAGCTCTCCATTATTATCTCCTGCTATAACTACGCCCATTTCTTGAAGGAATCGATCGACTCTATCTTAAAGCAAGATTACACCGATTATGAATTGATTTTAATCGACGATGGTTCTTCAGATACTACATGGGAAATCCTGCAAACTTATCAGGCGCAAAACTCCTCTATCCGTATTTTTCAAAATCACGTCAACCAAGGTCTTTTTGCAGCCTACAAATCGGGATGGAGAGAAGCCAAAGGAGAGTACATCCATTTTTTTAGTGCGGATGATGTCTATCGTCCCTCTTGCTTGAGTAAAATGATGCGGCTGTTTGAGAAAAATCCACAGCTGAGACTCGTTTGTACAGATATTGAGTATTTCCAAAAGAACTCTCAAAAAACGACTAAACTCTTAGACAATCAAACAGAACCACAAATCTATACTCCCAAAGAAATGGTCCCTCTTTTTGAACTCACAAATTTTTGGGTGCCGGGACTCACCTGTATTGTAAAAAACGAAACTCTTAAAAAACATGGCTATCTCGACCCCAAATTAGAAAATATTTCCGATTGGTACTGTTTTCACAAAATTGCGCTCTTTGAAGGGATTGGATATATCCCCGAGCCACTCATAGCAATGCGATTGCACGATGAAACTTATACAGCGCGCGTTAAGCGGAATAAAAAACGGAAACGGGCCACCTATGTGCACCTACTCAATAAATTGCTCAAAGAAAAACAAACATGCATAAAATTTAAACAAGCAGGGCTCCTGCATTTTGTATCTAAAGAACTTAAATGGAGATGTCGACTCAATCCACGTTACTGGGGTTTTAGATGAAAATCTGAGTTTTTCAACGCTCCCAGTCTTTTTCAACTTCATATCCCCAATTTATTAAATATTCATTCCATAGCCCTTTAAAAGCTAAGACATGCTCTTCTTTAAATTCAGCTTTCCACCTTCCAATGCTCCCCTTATCAAAGGTTACAGATTTTCCGTAAAACTTTTCGTAAACATTATTTATTTTCTTAGAGCTAATAGTATAGCCAAAATGAGCTAAGAATTTTTCTATAGTTTCTGTAAAAGCTTCAGCTGTACCCCCTCCTTTTTCGCCAATCCATGATTCGTAGCGTGTGATCAGAATATTAGGATCGTCAACAGCTTGTTTCACTTGAGCATCTGCGCATAAAACATTATTTAAAATATTTTCTTTGTAATAGGGAATACTTTCGTCCAATGTGATTAATGCCATTAACTGCTCATCGTCTGTCATTGATAACCACGCTTGATATGTGCAAAGAGGTTTGAAACCTGGCCAATTTGTGCCGCTTTCCAAGCCTATTTCAACCACTTTGTTTGTAAAACTTTTAAGAGAAATAAAATAATCTCTTAAATCTCTTATATTGATTACTCTTTTAGAAGACATGGGAACTGGATTTCCCTGACAATCGGTGAGATGGTTAATTGAGTTCGACTTTTTCTTTCCGTCTAAGTTTTCTAATACAGACTTAATAAGATGAGTTCCCGACTTAGGAAGCGTATAAACCTCTATCTTTTCAACAGGCTTAGCTTGAAACAAAAATAATATTAAAAATAAAGCACAAGCGACACCCAACAAGGATATAAAAAATGCGGCCGTTCGTTTTCTCATAAAAACTCCCGTTTTTGGTTTTGGTAATTGGAAGCATCCTCGCCCTAAAGGACGAAAATTCCCGTGTTTAAGGCAGGAAGTAATCCTTTCTTAAAGGCTGCCGGCTCTTCTGCTCTCTTCAATTGAAGTCGATAGACTTTGTGAAATTAACACGGAAATCATATTAAAATTTAACTCATGAAAAGTCAATGATTGTTAACCTGAAGTTCGGTTGATACGAGGCTTGAGTTATGCAACGGTCTCAATATGTGTACTCCGGACATTCAAACTTATCAAGTGAAATCCTAATTTGTTGAAATAGCCACGTTTTTGTCATAAAATCACCTTCGAAAATACTGTTTTAGCCCAAGTTTTATTGATTGTTGGTTGCTTTGTTCTAAACGGTGCGAGCGCGTTCTGAAATTTAGATAGATCATGCGTACCATAAAATAGATCCTGATTGATGTTTGATGTAGTGAATTCTTTTCTAATATTTTAATACCTCCAATTTTGGAAATAAAATCTTCAAAAATTCGTTGGCGAGTCAAAGCATTTCTTCACGCAATTTCCCAGAATCTGCCCCCTCCTCACTGAACAGATATAATTGTTGTATAGACAACTCAAAATTCAGATTTTTATAGAAAAAACTTGAATTATTCAACACACTCCCAATCTTGTTCAATTTCATATCCCCAATCTATTAAATATTCATTCCATAACATTTTAAACGCTATGATATGTTCCTCTTTAAACTCCTCTTCCCATCTTCCAATTTTTCCCTTATCAAAAGTGAGAGATTTTCCATAAAATTTTTTGTAAACGTGAGTTATTTCTTGGGGAGTGATGCTATAGCCAAAATGAGCTAGGAATTTTTCTATAGTTTCTTTAAAAGCTTCAGCTGTACCACCACCTTTTTCGCCAATCCATGATTCATAACGTGTTATCAAGATATTAGGATCATAAACAGCCTGTTTTACTTGAGCATCCGCACACAAAATATTATTTAAAATATTTTCTTTATAATAAGGAATATCGTCATCTAATGTGATTAATGCCAGCAACTGTTCATCCTCTGTCATTGATAACCATGCCTGATATGTAGATAAAGGTTTAAACCCCATCCAACTTTCACCTCTTTGCATCCCTATTTCAACTACTTTATTTGTAAAATATTTAAGTGAAACAAAATAATCTCTTAAGTCTCTTATGTTAATGACTCTTTTAAAAGGCATGGAAAGCGGGTTTCCTTGGCAATCGGTTAAATGACCGATTGAATATGGTCTTCTACTCTCCTGTAAATTGTCTAGCACAGAAATGATAAGATGTGTCCCTGATTTAGGAAGTGTATAACACCTTATTTGTTCGGTAGATTCAGCTGCAAACACAAATAGAATCAAAAGTAATGTGGTTATCAAGCGTTTCATAAAATTTCCTAAGGTGATGAAAAAATAATTACACAAACATTCCACACACAATCTTAATAGTAAACAGAAAAGCTTTTGCATTGTCCAAATCCAATGCTTGCAGTACGATGTGTATGTGAGCATGTAAATAATCGATATATGTAAAAATCAATGCCTCTTCTGACAGTCATTCTGCCCAATTACAATCACGCTGCTTTTATCTCTAAGGCGATTGAATCTGTACTTACCCAAGATTTTTCTGACTTTGAGTTGCTTGTCTTAGATGACGCCTCAACAGACACAAGCTTAGAGATGATTAAACCCTATCTTGCAGATCCACGTGTGCATTTAATCCCTCATGCGAAAAACCGTGGTGTTATCGCATTGCTAAACGAAGGTCTGCAAAAAGCTCAAGGCAAGTATTTTCACGGGCTGAGCGCAGATGACTTTTACCTCCCTTACTTTCTAAGTCAATCTATTGAGCAGTTAGAAAAATATCCCGAGGTAGGCATCTCTCTTTGCAATGAACGTTGGTTTTTTGATGAGTCTAGCATCTTCCATTCCAGAAAATATATTCCTGCTGTCAGTTCGCCCATTCACTACACTCCTCAACACCTCCCCTCACTTTTTAAGCAGACTCATCTATACCTCGGAGGTAGATCATGCATCGCAAAAACCAATTTGCTTAAAAAATATGGAGGATTTGATCCCAAACTCCTTGCCTCTTGTGATTGGTATGCTTTAACAACCATTGGCTTGAAAACAGGAATTGTCTATATCCCCCAAGAGCTTGTGTGCTGGCGAGAGGTCTCTACAAGTTTTTCATCCACTACTCTTAAACATAAAACCCAAAGAGTGGCTATGTACGCGCATCTACTCCAAAAAATTGATCAGCTAGATCCTTTGCTAAAAAAGCGTTTTAAACAAGCGGGTGAATTGGGCTGCGTGCTAAAATACGCTCCTTTAGAGTTGCTCAAGCGACCGAGCTATTGGTCTTCTATTCCAGTCTGCCTTAAACGATATGTGTCTAGAAAATGGTTCAAATGAGGCGGGCTATTGTTTTTTCAGCCCTGGCAAAAATTTGTGGTCTCATCGTACTCCCTCTCCAACTGCTCCTTATCTCTTCGTATTTTAGTCCTTCCATGCAAGGCTATTTTTATACCTTCCAATCCCTGCTCGCTCTTCAAATTTTTGTAGAAATGGGTTTGCGCAATGTGATTGTCTATTTTACAGCACATGAGTCGAGCACCTCTAATCAAGAAAAGCTCAGAGCTTTTGCTCATTTTGTCTTTAGATATTTCTCTTTTGGCGCCCTACTGCTCATCGGAGCGCTTTTAACACTGGGCACCTATTTTCTTTCCCAAAATCAAACGCAAGAAGTGAACTGGCTAGGTCCTTGGCTTGCCTTTTCTGTTGTAGGAGGGCTTAACTTGATTCTCATTCCTTCTCTTGCTCTATTAGAAGGAGCAGGACGTGTGAATGAAGCCTCTTTCATTCGATTCTTTCAAGTGAGTGCTCTTGGGCTTTCAAGCTGTGGTTGCATTTTTTTTGGTTTTGAACTTTGGTCAGCTGCCATTGCACAACTGATTTCTCTGAGCGTCACTCTATATTTACTGGTCTCAAAAGAGGGTGATTTTTTTCGTCCCTTTTTTTATAAACCGAACTCTGAGTTCTCGTGGAAAAAAGAGGTTTTACCTCTGCAATGGAGGCTGAGCGTGAGCTCTTTGGCCGGTTATTTTGCCTTCTCTTTTTTCAATCCTGTCGTTTTCTATTTTATGGGTCCTATTGTAGCAGGACAGGTGGGTTTGACCCTCTTTTTAGGACAAGGTCTACTCAATGTGACTTCGATGTGGCTCAATATCTATACACCTCAGATGAGCACTTTCATTGCTAGAAAATCGTATACACAACTCAATGTTCTATTTTTGCGTATCTTGAAACTCAACACACTTACAATTGCTTTTACATCGATTCTGGCTTGGAGCGCGCTTCTGCTTTATCCTTCAATGAAAAGTCGTTTTTTACCCACGCCATATATAGAGTTATTTTTAATCGGTAACTTATTTACCGTTTTTTCTCTTCCCTTTGCCACTTATATGCGCGCGCATAAAGAAGAGCCGCTACTCACTCTATCCGTTGTTTTAGCCCTTCTTACAGCGCTGTTCGCCCTCTACACCGCCTATGAACACTCCTTGCTGGGATTAGGTTTAAGCTATGCACTTTTAAATGGAGGGTGTTGCTTGTGGAACATTGCATTGTGGAACCGATTCCGCACCCTAAAAGACAGTTTATTTTTTCATTAACAAAAGCTTAATTTTAATATGAGATAATATAAATATACAAACGAAATACATGGAGGTATTTTATGGTTAGTATATCAAATACAACAATACATAAACCAAGTGCGTATACAGAAACGACACGATAACGCAGTGGCTAGACAAATCATTGAAAAACAAAGAGCTCGTTTAGAAAAAAGGGAATCGGAAAAAAATTTAGGAGCCTTTGATTCTGCTCTCGGGGAGGGAATGCTCTTATTTACAAAAATTACCCGGCCCACAAAACAGCAGCAACAAGCCTACCGAGTACAAAGAAGAGCTAAGTTGCGCGCACAACAAGTAGATCCAAAGAATGTGGGTAAAATTGCAAGAGCGAGAGCAGATCTGAAAAATGAGAAATTAGCCCAAGCGGCTGAACAAGAAAGATTAGCTCAAACGGCCACAAAAAACCATCAGTTCATGACCATTGTGACATGCGTACTGAGCGTGGCTTTGTTTGCTCTTTAAGCTGATTGGAGTGCATTTCATACCTCTGTCTGTCTAGAAAACCGAAGACAAGTGTGAAATGCACCCAAATATAGGTGCGTAAAAGCCCTTGGTTAATCTGCAGCACAATTAGCATAATGCCTGTTGAGAGCACAAGATTGGTCACAAGCAGCGGGTCAATACGCCATGCGTGTTTGATTTTTCTAAAAAACACATAAAAAAGAGCTCCAAAAGCGCACGCTCCCACTATCCCAAGACTTGCAAGCAACTCTGTCAAGACATTCATCGGCTCAAAGGCCTTATAAAAATTTATATCCCCTGCTCTTTCAATCAGAAATTTTGCAAAAAATTGATAGGTAGAATCTCCATTTAACCACGCTTGTGTCAGATGGGCAGGATAACCTCCAAGCCCCACCCCAAAAAAGGGGTGTTCTACAAAGACTTTCCATGCATTTGAGATGCCCACCCACCTCTCAAAGAAAGAGCCGTGTGACATAAACCCTGAAAAAAGAAATTTTAAGAGAAAGGTTTTAACTAAAAATGGAAAACACACACCCAAAAGCGCAAGAAAGCCCGTAAGCAACGCCCCAAATTTGAGCGCTTTTTTTCTAAATGATTTAATTAATAGAAGCGCGCAAAAAAATACTAAATATGCAAAGACTGCAGAAGTGGAGACTGAGATAACAAATAACAGATTAATAAAGGCAATGAGTGAAAAATTCAACTTCTGAAAACAAAAGAACGGCTGCTCTCGGTTTGTCAAAAAATGAAAGTTGCACAGCACAATAAATGGAGTCATATAGAGTGCATAAAAAGAGGGCTCATACGCAAAAGCATTAGGACGCACAATCCGAGGCTCTACAATCCACTGCCAAGCCAAAGGGTCGTGCAGCCCGACTACAGAGAAAAGAAGTTGGCAAAGTGCGTAACACCCCACTGCTACAAAAGAGAATAAATAGAGCGAAAACAGCGTGCGAAAAGGCACAACTTGAACAAGCAAAAGAGGGAGCAGTACATAGCAAACAAGAGTGAGAGCAAACCATGCAGTAAATACCATACAACGCGCTTTATAGGGGGATAAAAGCGCCGAGATAAGAATGGATAAAGTAATAAAGAGTAGTGCGTAAACAAGGTGTCGATCGATCGAAAACATATGCTGTGCTAACCTGACAAACAGCATGACTAAAAGCAGCACTGCAAGGAGGTTGTTCACACGGATATTGCACCCACCCACGATAAATCCCAACTGATCCGCGTGCAAAGTAAAAAAATAGAGAAAAATGCATCCTAAGAAAAGGTCTATCGTTTGCATTTTTGGGATTGATTGAGAAAAGCGCATCAAACTCTTATAGTAAATTAAGTTGTAGCGCTTTCATGAAAGGACAAGTTGCAATTTTTTTTCTGGCTGTCCAATACTAAAATAATCAAAACCCAAAGCTTCCATGCTTTTTGCAGTATATTGATTGCGCCCATCAAAAAAGGCTTTTTCTTCGAGCAGAGGAAGCGCCTTGTTGAAGTCGATAAATCGAAATTGCTTCCATTCTGTGACAAGTGCGATGGCATGCGCTCCCTTACACGTTTCAAAAGGGTTGCGACAAAAGGTGATTTGGGGTGATTTTTTTAGCAACTGGCGCGCATTTGGCATTGCGACAGGGTCATAAAGACGGACAAAAGCTCCCTCCTCTAATAATTGACGAATTAACACAAGAGCGGGCGCTTCGCGCATATCATCGGTGCCGGGCTTAAAGCTCAAACCCCAAATGGCCACTGTTTTGCCCTCAAGCCCCCCTTTTTTCGAGAAATAAGCAGTTATCTTATCTCCCAAACGCTCTTTTTGGGTGTAATTAACGGCATCTACAGCATCTAGAAGAGGTGTGGCGCATTGATTTTCTCTCCCTGTTGCACGCAGAGCTTTGATATCTTTTGGAAAGCACGATCCTCCATACCCCATGCCAGCGTATAAAAAGGCGTGCCCAATGCGAGAATCAGAGCCCATGCCCTTACGCACTAAACGGACATCCGCTCCCACCTGCTCACAGATTTGAGCCACCTCATTCATAAATGAAATGCGCGCAGCTAACATCGAATTAGCTGCATACTTTGTCATCTCTGCGGAGCAAGGATCCATAAATAAAATGCGATCGTGATTGAGATTAAAGGGGGCGTACAGCTCCTCCATCAACGCTTCTACGCGAGGATTTTCTGTCCCAATCACAATGCGATCGGGCTTCATAAAGTCTACAATGGCATCCCCTTCTTTTAAAAACTCGGGGTTAGAAACCACATCGAACTCATACGAGATCCCCCTTGCCTCTAACTCTTGAGCAATGACAGTTTTGACAACTTGAGCAGATCCCACAGGAACGGTGGACTTATTAATAATAATTTTGTACCCATCCATCTGCTCGGCGATTTGAGAGGCTGCTTTTTTTAGGTAAGTCAAATCCGCAGAGCCATCTTCATCTGCAGGTGTAGGAACAGCGATAAAACAAAAAAGAGCATGGGCCACTCCATACGCATAATCTGTTGAGAACTCAAGGCGTCCCTCTTCCACATTACGCTTAACAAGCTCCTCTAGACCCGGCTCAAAAATGGGAATGATCCCCTCTTTAAGTTTAAGGATTTTTTTTTGATCGATATCAAGACAAATGACCTGATGCCCCATTTCTGCAAAACAGGCGCCTGTGACAAGCCCTACATACCCCGTTCCCACAACCAAAATCTTCATATAGCACCACAACCCATTGCTTTTTTAGAGAGGGATCGATTATACAGATGTCGCTGAAATGAGCAAGAGCGTCATGAAAATCAAAAAAATTATTGTAACCGGTGGAGCGGGATTTGTAGGCTCTCACCTCTGCCATGCGTTGCTAGAACAAGGGCATGCAGTTTATTGTGTAGATAATTTTTATACAGGATCGCGCGCCCATCTAGATCCTCGGGTTGAACTGATTGAACAGGACATTTGCACACAGCTTCATCTAGAGGTGGATGAAATCTACAACCTCGCCTGCCCGGCCTCTCCTGTTCACTACCAAAATGACCCGGTCCAAACAACCAAAACATCAGTCATTGGAGCGATTCAACTACTCGAACTTGCCAAAAAGCACAATGCAAAAATTTTACAAGCCTCCACAAGCGAGGTATACGGCGATCCTCTTGTCCACCCTCAAGTAGAAACGTACTGGGGGCATGTCAACCCCATTGGGATTCGCGCTTGTTACGATGAGGGAAAAAGATGCGCTGAAACTCTTTTTTTTGATTACCACCGCCAATACCATGTCCCCATCCGAGCGGCTCGCATCTTTAATACTTACGGCCCGCATATGCATCCCAATGATGGACGGGTGGTTTCTAACTTCATCGTTCAAGCTCTTCACAACCACCCTCTCACAATTTATGGAAAAGGGACGCAAACACGCTCCTTTTGTTTTGTCTCAGATCTTGTCGATGGACTCATCAAGCTCATGGAGTCTGAGACAACAGGTCCTATTAATCTGGGAAATCCTATAGAATTTACAATGCTTGAATTGGCAAATCTTATTCTTGACATCACCCAATCTCAATCACAACTTGTGCACTCTCCTTTGCCTAGCGATGATCCCAAACAACGCAAACCAGATATTACCCTCGCACAAAAAATACTCAACTGGCACCCAACAATCCCCTTAGAAGAGGGGCTTAAAACAACCATCGCCTACTTTAAAAAACTCTTTTTGACCGTATGACAAAAAAAACTGTTCTCATTACAGGTGCCGCTGGATTTATTGGTTTTCACACAGCTCTTGAACTCAAAGCGCAAGGGCATACCGTGATTGGCTTAGATAATTTTAATGCGTATTATTCTGTAGAACTTAAAAATAAAAGAGCTCAGCACCTAAGAGATAAAGGAATCGAAATTGTCTCTCTTGATCTCAATGACCGCCTGGGGCTGGGGAAACTCTTTGAAAAACACCCTTTCACTCATGTGCTTAACTTAGCTGCACAAGCTGGAGTGCGCTATGCGCGAGAAAATCCCGAGGCTTATATAGCGAGCAATATTGAAGGATTTTTATCTCTTTTAGAAACTTTGCGTCATTTTTCGCACATCAAGCTTGTCTACGCCTCTTCCTCTTCTGTGTATGGACGAAACACAAAAATTCCATTTGCTGTTGCTGATCGGACAGACAAGCCTGCGAACCTATATGCGGCAACAAAAAAAGCAAACGAGCTGATGGCTTATACCTATCAGCATCTTTATGGCATTTCTTCTGTTGGACTACGCTTTTTTACCGTGTATGGCCCGTGGGGACGACCCGACATGGCGTATTACTCATTTACAAAGGCAATTTTGGAGGGCAAACCACTCCATTTATTTAACCAGGGTAAAATGCAACGTGACTTCACCTATATCGCAGATGTGGTGCAGGGCATTTTAGCGGCGCTTGATTATCAAACAGAGTATGCGCTTTTCAATTTAGGCAACCATCAACCTGTTCCTCTTTTAGAATTTGTAGCTATACTCGAAAAGCTACTCCATAAAAAAGCAGAGATTGTGCTTAAAGGGGCAAGCGCAGGAGAGGTTGAAACAACATTTGCCGATATTGAAGAGACTCAACGCGCATTGGGATATAACCCCGTCACCGATCTAGAAACAGGTCTAGGGCACTTCGTGGAATGGTACAAACGCAATCTGAGTTAAAACAAACAGTCCATGCCTCAATGGTGTCAATCTAAGAGCACGCAAATAAATTTTTTCTCTAAAATCTCCATCCGATGATTCTACTAACATGATAGGCAAAATCCACCTAACGGTGGGCAGGATAGGCAGGATAAAATGATTTTTTAATCTCAAGCTTTGTTCAATAAAGGTGGTAGACTGCGTTTATGTCGCGTAAGCGACACCATGAACAAAGAGAATTCTTCTTCTGAAAAAGGGAATTTGTTTGGATTTCTCTTAAAAAGAGTCCTTTTTCAGAAGAAGAATTCTCTTTGTTCACTATCGCCTTTCAGGCAAACGCAGTTTCTTCATAATGGGTATAATCCTCACTGCCTATCTTGCCCGCCGTCAGGCGGATCCTGCCCATCCTGTTAGTAGATCAGTTCAATCGCATTCTTGCAGAAGCTTAAAGCAAGATCTATAAATCCCTTATTTTTAAATTGACACCAGCAGTCCATACCTACCTGATTTCTATGAAATCTAACTGCGCTTTATCAACAGCTCTTCGGATATCATCGGGACAGGATCCCGCTACAAGAACCTGTTGATCATCAAGATACAGAAGATTAGAAACACGCCCAGGAAAGCCTGAAAACGTCAGCACACTCTTATCTGCTCGAATGTCCCATATTTTTATACTGCCGTCATCTGCACAACTTGCAAATAGTTTCTCTTCGATTTTCACAACTTTCCATGCACGTCCCACATGTTCGTCATAAACGCTCTCTATATTTCCTGTAAAATAATCGACTGTTTTTATCTTTCCACAGAAGTCTGCTAAGACTATTTTGTTATTTCCTAAATTACAAATAGATGAAATATGAGGTCTTTGCTTCGAATTTCTTGTCCCTTCTTCTCTGATTAGAGGGAGTCCTTGCGTCCATCTGCCTCTATTGTTGGGAGGAGAAAACAAGCTGAGCTCACTTCCGGTTACAACAGCCATTGTATCGGGCTGCAGAAGTTCTAAACAGTAAACCCAATCATTTTGAGAAGTCTGTGTAAAGCTTTGACAGCGGCCATCTGTATCCAGTTGTCTAAAAAAACAAGGCATCCCAATAAAAAGACCACTCATATACGTCCCTGTATCTACAGGAGTTAAGCAATTGATTCTATTGATATTTCTATCTTTACATTTATGAGTAGTAGGTGATTGATTCTGCTTGCACGACCTATGTTTGATGCTTGATGTCGATGCGAGCGTACCCAGCTTTAAGCTGGGTGCGTATTTGATTCAAAGCTTTGGAACTGCTCAAAAACAAGCGGCAAGGATTCTGTAATGTCTGTAGCTGTCATGCAATAAGAAGTGTACTCTTCTGCTGCATACTCTCCAGCCACTGCATGGAAATACACTCCTAAAATTGCCGCTTTTAAAGGGTCGTGTGTTTGCGCCAAAAACGCAGCAATCACACCTGTAAGCACATCACCACTCCCCGCTGTTGCCATTCCTGGATCTCCTTTTGCACAAATAAAGGGAGGATGGTCGTGGTGAAAAATAAAGGTGGGCGCCCCCTTAAGCACAAGTGTGATTTTTTTCTCTTTGGCATAGTCTCCACTTTTTTTAAGCAGCTCTGCAAGAGAAATACCTGCTGTAATATTTAAAAGACGTTTCATCTCTCCGGCATGAGGTGTTAAAATCGTTTGTGGAGGCAGAGCTGTTGGTTGAGAAGCTAAAAAGAAAAGCGCTTCTGCATCGATCACGCACGGTTTTTGCAACTCGGGTAAAAGCTTTTTAAGCAGTTTAAAGGCGTGAGAAGAAGTACCGATGCCAGGACCAATAAACACAGCGGCCGCTCGCTCCATCGCTTCTAAAATCGTTTGTACATCTCCACTCCGATAACTTTGGCGAATCACTTCATACGGTGCAGAGGCAAGCTCTGCTTCCATCCCTTCCGGGTGCAATAATCGAACAATGCCAGCTCCCGCACGCAAAGCTGTATAGCCTGCCATAATAGGAGCTCCAGGCATCCCGGATGACCCACCTAAACCTACAACATATCCCGCCTGATATTTATGGCGCGTCCGTTCAATCGTAGGCAAAAGCTGAGCGACTCTTGCCTCATCGATTAAATAGCCGTCGGGATCTGCTTGATCCACAAAAATAGGGTCTAGTCCGAAATCATATACGTGCACGTTCCCCATATCACTCCACACCTCTCCCATCAAACAGCCTGTTTTAGGCAAACCTAAAAACAGCGTGTCACACGCCCTAATCGCAACCGATCCTTTTTCTCCTGTTGTTCCGTTGATGCCCGAAGGGATATCAATGGACACAATGGGCAAACAAGAAGCATTTGCTTTTTCAATGACAGCGCTATACACACCTTCAATTTCCCCGTGGAACCCTGTTCCTAAAATGCCATCGACGATAATCTCAGCCTCTCCAAACACAAGCTCCGATGCAGCGTGAATGTAGGTTACCGACCCCCCCTCTGCAATAAAATGTTTGCTCTGAGCCCGACATAAGGGGCTGCTTTTTTCAAAAGAAACAAGCGCAAAAGCGTCCACTTCAAATCCGCCATCGCGCAAAATTTTGCCTGCGACATACGCATCACCCGCATTATTGCCACCACCGCACAATAAAAGAATTTTAGGTTTGAGATGACGCATGGCAATCACCCGCTGCACAAGTTCTGCCACCCCTTCACCTGCCTGCAGCATAAAGTCTTCTTCTTTTGCTCCCGCGGCATACGCCAGTTTTTCGATACGGGACATCTCTTGAGCTTTCACTATTTTCATATTTTTAACCGGGGTTGTTCTGTTTCATCGTAACCAAGCGCAGGTAAAATGAACACCGTTTGTAACGAGTCCAAATTCCCCAAAATCGGAGTAGCTTCAATTTCATAGGTATACGCTCCTTCTTTTAAAGGGAAAATTTTTGTGATCTCTGCCACTTGAAGCCCGGGAGGAAAAATACCGTCCATTCCCGTTGTGATCAGAAGATCTTGCACCTCCACAATGGGCACTGTTCGAACAGAGCTTGCGATCGCTTTGCCGGACAGAAGCTCTCTGGCAGGCCCCTCCTCATCGGGGACATCGTAGTTGAATCCCACTCCGCGCAAGGTGTGATTCATATTGCGCCAAAGCGGTGTTCCGACACCTTGTAAAACCCCCTTGGCAAGATACCACGCTTCGCCCCCCTCGCCAATTTTCTCTTTGAGCTGTTCCAAGCTTTGCTTAAGCGCTATTTGCTCATCATTTGATAAAGGAAGGTCTTTTCGACTACTCAAGTGGCGTAACATAGGATCTATCGATTCAATCAATGCTATATTTTGTGGATGGCCACGCACTGCACGCACAGAAGGTTTGACCGCGACATCTGTAATTAAACGCACCCGCGACTGCTTTTTGCCCACAAAGTCAATCACTCCAACCACACCGCGCCCCAAAATAACAGGGCTATTTTTTTGAATAATGCGTTGATTGAGTTTTCGATTTGTCTCCTCGCCCACGTTGATCCACATGGAACTTGAAAAACTCGAAGGGTCGCGATAAATCACCCGCGCGGGAACAGAGCGCGCGTGCAACGCAGCGAGATATTCTACCTCCTCAGAGCGACGAGGAGAAAGATTAGATAACTCTTCTTTAAATTTATTATTCTTGACCGATTGTTCAAGCAAAGCTCTTAATTTTCCAATCTCAATGCGCAAAAGATGATTTTCTCCCTCAATCTGAGAGATTTCGATCTCCTCTTGAGATTGCATGCAACTAGCCATCTTCCAAGAAAAACAAAATAGACGCACAACTTTTGCTCGCACCCCTTCAATCAAAAAACCGGGTAGCGAGACAAGAATAAACAGAGTGGCTGCAACAACGAGATATTTTTTATAGGCTCTAGGGCGCATGCGCTTGAATGAGTTGTGAAATAGATTCTACCACACAACCTAAATTATCTGGATTTAAACCTGCAACATTCATTCTCCCATCATGCGCCAAATAAATAGAATATTTCTCGACAAGTTGGTGCACCTGCTGCGAATTTAAACCTGTATAAGAGAACATTCCTTTCTGCAAATTTAGAAAATCGAAATGATCCGACCCAAGCGCAGCCTTTAGGGACGCGCTAAGCTCTGTACGCATACGACAAATGCGCAAACGCATTCTCCCCAATTCCTCTTCCCACTGCTTGCGCAAAGCCGCCTCTTGTAAAATCTGAGTAACAATCTGCGCTCCATGGACAGGAGGATTAGAATACATTCCGCGAATGAGTACCTTGACACACGATCCCACTCGCTGCATCGCCTGCGCATCACGCGTCACAAAAAACAGAGCTCCGCATCTTTCTGCATACAGCCCAAAATTTTTGGAATGAGACACTGCAACAGCGCACTCGCTACCTGCTTGTTCAAAAAGACGCACAGCTGCAGCATCTTTCTCTATTGATTCTCCAAAACCTTGATATGCAAAATCAAAAAAGGGAAAGAGCTTTTTCTCCTGAATTTTTGATAAAAGTAACTGCCACTGATCAAGGGTGGGATCCCATCCGGAAGGATTGTGACAACAGGCGTGCAATAAAATGACAGAGCGCTCCTCCATTTGATCCATTGCTCTCACCATTCCTTCAAAATCTAAACCATTGGTTTTCCTATTGAAATAAGGATAACTCGCTAACTCTAATCCAGCAGCCTGAAAAATGCGCGTGTGATTGTCCCAAGTGGGATCCGATAAATAGATTTTAGAAAAACCCTGTTCCTTGAGAAACCGTCCTCCCACTCTCAATGCCGCTGTGCCCCCCACAGTTTGAGCACCATATATATGGGGGGCTTGATGACCAAACACAAGGTCCTCAGTCAATCGAGTATAGTCACCCAGCCCGTCGATCGGCAAATAATCTTTACTCCTTTCAGAAAGCAAAAGCCTCTGCTCAGCCTCTTTCACACAATCTAATATCAAAGGCTTTAACTCTTCGGTACGATAGACGCCCGCAATGAGATTCACCTTATTTTTACGCTCATCGTTGATAAATGTGCGCATTAAACCAAAAATTGCATCTGCTGGAGCCAGCTCTACTTTTTCAAAAAAATTCATACCACCTCATAAAATATTCTAGAACTGTACCAGATCGCATTAATTTGCGTAAAAACCTAAAAAAATGGTATGTTGCGAGACGTTTTTGGGGCGTTAGCTCAATTGGTAGAGCGCAACAATGGCATTGTTGAGGTCGTCGGTTCGATTCCGGCACGCTCCAAAATTTCTTTTTAATCCGTTTTTTATTTTAAAGTTTCTTCTTTTATTATATAATTAATCTTATGTGCAGTGACGCTGGTAAATCAAAAGGGATGCGGTTTTTAGCCAACATCCTTATCTTTGTGG
>JAJACO010000154.1 GCA_022601475.1 Chlamydiales bacterium | reverse complement strand
TTTTAGACCAAAGAAATACACTGTTTACACTTACTCCAAAACGCTTGGCAACTTGAGCAAAGCTCAAACCTTCCTTAGCGCGTATGGACAGTACTTTTTTTCGAAAATCTAGTGAATATATCATTCAAAATATTATAACTAATTTAAGCAAATTTGGCTATATGCAACGATCTCAAATAGAAACAGCTTTTTCTGAAGAAGCCACAGTCGAATCAATTTCTTCAGAGCAAAGCCATGTTTTATACATCGCAGAAATTCGTTTTAAAAGTGCAGACAAAATTGTAAGGCTCTACTGCAGCTCAAACCAGCTCTACTGGGCGATTGTTGCAGGGGATGACTTAATGCTTGCATCTGATTTTTTTGATACTATTCAGATCAAAAAATAGCTCTTTTTTGATTTATGATTGCAAACTTAAATGACGTAATGCCTGGAATGCTTCATCGTTTAGGTCTGTGAGTATTTTATGAGTGAATAACTCAGCATGAGCAACCTCTACCTTTCCTGGAAGGGGGTAACCATGCGCAATATAACGGATCGGAAGATCTGTCTTATGACAGAGATTGACTAACACTCCAGAGGCAAGAGTCTCATCGAGTTTTGTAAATGCTAAACTCGATGGACAGAGCGGCGAGAACTGATGAATCGCTCCGATTAGATCCACCTCTTTTGCCACCGCACTTAGAGTTAAAACAACTTCTATCTCCTCTCCTGTATCTCCAAGGATTTGCCCAAGCTCATCCACTCGATTGGGCTGATAGTAATTACACCCTTCTGTATCAATCAATAAAAGATCGGTATCCGACTCTGATAGATTCTCAGCAAACAGAATGTTATAATGCGATGAAAGTTTCTTAAAACTCTCTATCTTAGAGGTATCAAGCGTTGTGATTGCAACCGTTTTGTTTAAGGTCTTGTAGTATTGAGCAAGCTTAAAAAGAGTTGTGGTTTTTCCAACCCCCGTTGGACCTACAAGAGCCAGTTTTTGAGGAATTTCAAAGCTTAAATCACCTGTCACACGCATTCTTTTTGCGATGAGATTTTTGACACCTCCAATCTCTTTGCCATCGTTTGTGAGCTCTGAAATAATCTCTTCTGCAAGCGACGGCGAGATCCCCTTGGTAATCAAAAAACGACAAAGTGAGAGCATCGCCTCTTTTCGCTTATTCACACGCCGTTTGATTTCTGAAACATTCCGATTATAAGTCATTTCTAAACAAGCACCTCATTGGAAACTACACCAATGCTATTGAGTTCAATATCTACTCCAATTTCCTTATAGGACAAGACCGGTAATGAGGGAAGCTGTTTTTCAATTAATTTTTTTAGTTGAATTCGCGAATTAACAGCCGTGACAACAACGGGATTAACACCCCGCTTTTGAGCGTGCTCATACAACTGTTCAATGGAGCGGCTAATTTGATTGAGAACCTTGGGTTTTAGCCCCCCTTTAGTCACAGAGAGCATTTGCTCAACTTTAGGATCGACTGTAATCACATGTGCTGCTCTTGATTTCCCAAAAAATTCCTCCGAAATTCCTCCCGATAATGCCCAACGCACCTCTTCTGTAAGAGCGGATAAATCACTCTCCTCTCCTGTTGCATTATCAGCTAAAATTTCAAGAATAGTGACAAAATCTCGGATCGGAACCCCTTCTTTGAGAAGATTTTGTAATATTTTAAGAATTTTTCCCGTAGACAATTTCTTTCCGAGTAGTTCATCTACAACCGCACTATCATAACTTTTAACCTCTTGCAACATTTGGGTCACAACTTGCCGGTTGATCAATTCATACGCATGAGATTCACAAACCTGTGTAAGGCGTTTAACCAAAAAAGAGAGCTCAGGATCTCTTCCTTGCGCTACACGCACTCCACGAATCAAAATGGACCACCCTTTTGGAGAAAGATCTGCTTGATCGAGAATTTTTACAGCGGGAATAGACACTCCTAAGTGGGCCGCAATTTTGTCTCGTATTTCATTGATACGCTCCTTTAAAGGCTCAGCAAATAACACGATCTGATACCCCAAATGTACCTCTAAAGGAGAAACAAAAAGAGAGCTCATTTGAGTCGTTTGAATCTCTTTTTCGCCCGTTTTTTTTTGACGCAATTGAATGATTCCAACTCCTATCAATAGAGCACTTAATGAAAGCATGACAAGCTTTGGCATCCCTGGAATAAGGCTCAATGCAAGAATAACCGATGCCGAGACCAACAAAACCTTCGGCTGATGAAAAATCTGCTGAGGGACTGTTTTTCCAAGAGATCCTGTTGAAGAGCGCGTCACCATCATTGCCGCTCCAACAGAAATTAAGAGCGCCGGAATTTGAGAAACAAGTCCATCTCCAATCGTTAACCTGGTCATTACAGTGCAACACTCTTGCCAAGAAAGCCCTTTCACCGTCATACCTACCACAAAACCGCCCAAAATATTCACGCAAGTGATCAAAAGCCCCGCAATCGCATCTCCCTTCACAAATTTGGAAGCGCCATCCATAGATCCATAAAAATCTGTCTCACTCGCAAGTTGAGCTCGCTCTTGTTTTGCCTGAGATTGCGAAATTAAACCCGAAGAGAGTTCGCTATCGATTGCCATTTGCTTACCCGGCAACGCCTCGAGTGTAAAACGGGCTGTTACCTCAGCGATGCGCCCTGCTCCTTTTGTCACAACGACAAAGTTGATAATGGTTAATAATCCAAAAAGAATCATCCCCACAACTAAATTACCTTGGATCACAAACCCTCCAAAAGTTTGGATCAAGTCCCCCGCCTCACCACGTGTCAAAATCATGCGGGTAGAGGAAATATTTAGTCCTAAGCGAAACAGTGTAAGAAATAAAAGCACGGATGGAAAAGCGCTAAAATCAAGAGGCTTTTCTACATAAAAAGTGAGCAAAAGCACCATCACCGAAAAAATGATACTCAAACACAAAAGAGCATCGAGTAACATAGGGGGAACTGGGAGTATCAATAGCAGAATAAGGCCAACCACACCGAAAGCTAAAACAGCATCGGCGTGATTGGACACCAAACGAAAACGATTTCCCCACTCCCCTTTCATTAAGTTCATGACATATGTTATGGGGTATTTTTTTGTCTATGCCTCTGTTTGATTTGTTGATCCCCTTCTGTCTCTCTCAGCTCATCTCTTTTTTCTTGCTGAGTCATATACATCTGCTTATAAAATTTCCATTTCTGATAGAAAAAATCACATATGCCCAAAATTAAAAGAGCTAAACAAATAAAAAACAGTAGAGCAAACGCGCGCTCTAACAAAAAGGCAAATTTCTTTTCCGAAGGAGCGAGAATAAATCCCAGATCAGGCTTTTGTCCCCGCATAAATAGATAAGCGATCAAACCGATAGATCCTATCTTTAAAAGAGAATAAATCAAGCGTGGCTTGGATTTTTTTTCCTTCTTTCTCCACTTCCAAATCCACCCTGTTTGAAAAAAATGACCCGCTATTGCCAAGAACACAGCACCCAAAAAAATCAGCAATACAGGTTTTAAAATAGGAGAAAAGACATTCCAAAACGCTCCCTCGACACTTTCTGTTGCAAGTTGTCCAAACCCTGCAATAAAAACCTCTCGAAATCTCAATCCAAAAAGAGAAGAGCTCCCCCATAAAAGAAGCAAGACACCCATTAAAATAACAGCTGTTGCAAGCTCTGTAGACTGAGCAATCTCCCCTTTTTGGCGTGCTTTTTTTAGGCGATGAGAACTTGGTTTTTCCGTTTTTTCATGCATCCTCTACTTCTGATACATTTTTTTTAATCTGACAAGTCCATTGTCTATAAATCAAAGAAAATCATCCAAAAACCGACAAAGCCTTGAGTTTTTCAACGCTTCCAATGTATAGTCTGTTTCAAGTCCGGAGTATAGCGCAGCTTGGCTAGCGCGGCTGCTTTGGGAGCAGTAGGTCGGGGGTTCGAATCCCTCTACTCCGACATAAAGAGCTGTGTGAAATCCACACAGCTCTTTTTTTTCTCGCTTTTTAATCTTTTCTCTAAGATAATTACCCTCAAAAATCAAGAGGTCCCATGGCTAAATTAATCTTTACAGACACCGATGAAGAGTACACTATTAAAGACGGCGAATCCATCGCTGAAGCTTGCGAAGAGGCAGGCGTCCCTTTTGCTTGCACAGAAGGTGTTTGCGGTACTTGTGTGATTGAAGTGGAAGAGGGAATGAAAAATCTCTCCCAGTTTACACAAGAAGAAGAAGATTTTTTGGGCGATATGGAAAACGAACGACTTGCATGTCAATGTAAGCTAAATGGTGGCTGCACCAAAATCACATTTTAAAGGATACGGCTATGGAACAAAAACAAATCACTCTAGACATGACAATTGAGTCTATTTTCACTCAATTTCCTCAAAAAAGCCAGCTGTTAGCTCAGGCTATGACAAACGCAGGACTGCACTGCACAAGCTGTAGCGCAGCGACATGGGAAACCTTAGAAGCTGGCATGCTAGGTCATGGTATGACCCCAGATGCCATGCAAAAACTTGTCAATGATCTCAATGCCATTCTCGCAGAAGATATCCACCTCGACACCATTACTCTCACTCCTCGCGCTGCTAAAAAATTCGCAGAATTTGCAGCAGAAGAAGGCAATACTGATTTTGCGCTCCGTTTTGGAAATACAGCAGGTGGATGCAGCGGATTTCAGTACATTCTTGATTTCTCCGACAAAGCAGAAGAGGATGATGAGATTATTGAATCTGAAGGAATTGAGATTCACATCAAAAAACTGATGCTTGGTAAACTTTTGGGTTCTGTCATTGATTATGTTGACGGGCTGCAAGGAGCAGGCTTTAAAATCTCAAACCCCAACGTAAAATCTTCGTGTGGCTGTGGCCAATCGCAAGGCTTCTAAAAAATAAAGAACCATAATGTCAGCCATTTCAAACCAAAGTGATTCAAGAAGTAATGAAGAAAAATATCGCAGTGTAGAAGTCTTTAAAAAGCATCATTCAAAATCTAACTCTAAAAAATTGGAAGACGGACTTTGCTTAAAAAAAAAGACCTCATATACCAGAAAAATTGAAGAGAACCGCTTCTTTGATCTTCTTTAGACTTAGCAGATAATAGCCTTCTAAAGGTTACATTCCCGTGTGTGCATATCTATGCTCAATCTGCTTCGATAAGAAAAAGAACGGATTTTCTTTGCGTCTCAGCGCCTTTGCTCCTCTGCGTTGCCTGAATATCACTCAGGTTTAATTTTTTAATACTCAAGAGGTATTTATAAGAATAGCAATTTCTAAAATCCTCACCCATGAGCGCCTATCTATATTAAGAAAAAATTAAGTTCTTTGTGGCTATTATAGTCTTAATCTGCCACAATCTTCTCCTAAACAAAAACCAATATTCCAACGAAGGAGAAAAAAAATGTCTTGTATAACTAAAAAAAATTTTGAATCTGGACTGATCCTCGAAAATATGCGCGAGTCCTTGGTAAATAAGATAAGTCAAAAAACAAGACTGATTGCCAACCGAGGCACCATCAGCGGCCGAATCGTTATGCCCCTAGCGTGTGCAGGAGCTTTAATAACCTCTCTAGCAATGAGAATCATAGTTATCATAGAACCCTTGCTTGCAATACTAGGTGATATTGTTTTTGCTATTAAAGACTTAAATATTAAACCTCTGCTAACAAAACTTATTATGCGCCCCTTTATTCAGTTTCCATTCTTCACTTTAATGCAGACAATAGGAATGATTCACGACTGCGTTTACAAGGGTAGCGGAATTGTAACGGGTCTAGCCTCACCAAAATTTGCACACCAAAATTTGAAAAACGATTTTTAGGCTGAATATTCGATTCGCCTTAAAAACCTAAACTTCGAATTACATATGGATGGCCTGGTCGTGAGCGGCCAAGGCCGCTTCCTTTTCTACAATCCCCACCCACGAACACCTCTCTATTAAGAAAAAATTAAGTTCTTTGTGGCTATTATAGTCTTAATCTGCCACAATCTTCCCCTAAACAAAAACCACTTCCAATGAAGGAGAAAAAATGTCTTGTATAACTAGAGGAAATTTTGAAGATGGACTGATCCTCGAAAATATGCGCGAGTCCTTGGTAAATAAGATAAGTCAAAAAACAAGACTGATTGCCAACCGAGGCACCATCAGCGGCCGGGTCGTTGTTCCCCTAGCATGTGCAGGAGCTTTAATAACCTCTGTAGCAATGAGAATCGTAAGTACCATAGAACCCTTGCTTGCAATACTCGGTGATATTGCATTTGCTATTAAAGACTTAAATATTACCCTTCTAATAGCACAGCTTATTGTGCGCCCCTTTATACAATTTCCAATCTTAACTTTAATGCAGACAATAGGAATGATTCACGACTGCGTTTACAAGGGTAGCGGAATTGTAACGGGTCTAGCCTCACCAAAATTTGCACACCAAAATTTGAAAAACGATTTTTAGGTTGAATATTCGATTCGTCTTAAAAACCTAAACTTCGAATTACATATGAATGGCCTGGCCGTGAGCGACCAAGGTCGCTTCCTTAATGGCTTCTGAACAGGTGGGGTGCGCATGCGAAGCGTGAGCAATCTCTGCTATTGTCGCCTCGCTGTTAATACCCACCACTCCCTCGTGAATCATCTCAGATGTGCTCGGACCCACAATATGTAATCCGATGAGGCGATCTGAGCTTTTTTCACCAATAATTTTCACCCGAATCCTCGCATCGATTTCTAAAATCCTCACCCATGAACGCTTGTTTATGTTAAGAAAAAATTAAGTTCTTTATGGATATTGTAATCTTAATCTGCCATAATCTTCTCCAGAACAAAAACCAATATCCCAATGAAGGAGAAAAAAAAATGTCTTGTATAACTAAAGAAAATTTTAAAGACGGACTGATCATCGACAATATGCACGTGTCCTTGATGAACAAGATAAATCAAACAATAAGCCCGATTGCCAACCGAGGCACTGTCAGCGGCCGAGTCGTTATGCCCCTAGCGTGTGCGGGAATTTTAATAACCTCTCTAGCACTGAGAATCATAGCTATCACAGAACCTTTGCTCGCGATGATAGGAGATATTGCGCTTGCCATTAAAGAGTTAGATTCCGTGCATCTGATTAGGGCATTCATTATACGCCCCTTTATTCAATTTCCAATGTTGAGTTTGATATATCAACCGTTAAAAATAATTCTCGACTGCTCTTACATAGGCAGCGGAATTGTAGTAGGTCTAATCTCACCAAAAACTGCACATCAGAACTTAAGCAAGAGTTTATAATCATTAGAGTGCATTGACTTGATATCTTAACATCCCTTTAGGATGCGAGGATGTCAAGCCTACAAACCTAAAGGTCGGGTTTGTACCATTTATCACATATGGATGGCCTGGCCGTGAGCGGCCAAGGCCGCTTCTTTAATGGCTTCTGAACAGGTGGGGTGCGCATGCGAAGCGTGAGCAATCTCTGCGATTGTCGCCTTGCTGTTAATACCCACCACTCCTTCGTGAATCATCTCAGATGCACTCGGACCCACAATATGTAGTCCGATGAGGCGATCTGAGCTTTTTTCACCAATAATTTTAACAAGCCCCTCTTCATCTCCACTACACCGTGCTCTTGGAATTGCTTTGAAAGGCACTCTGCCTACAATGATTTCTAACCCTGCCTCTTTCGCCTCTTCTTCTGTCATACCTACACAAGCCACCTCCGGCCAGGTGTACATCACGTTGGGGATGCTTAAATAGTTGATGCTTTCTTGTTCTCCGGCTAAAATATCTACAGCGGCGATTCCTTCCTCTGAAGCTTTGTGTGCTAACATGGGGCCGTCGATAAGATCTCCAATAGCGTAGATGTTGGGCACAGAGGTGCGAAAACTTTGATCTACCACCACACGCCCTTGCTGATCTTGAACGATTTCTAAGGTTTCAAGTCCAAGTCCCTTTGAGTAGGGAGATCGCCCAATTGCGACAAGTGCAACATCACCTGTGATCGTTCCTTTCTCTTGGTCGAGTGTGAGAGTCACACCTTGTGCATCCGCCTTAGCATCTACCACCTTTGTTCCAAGATGAAAGGTGAAGCCCTGTTTTTTGAAAATATGAAGAATGTTTTTTGAGATCTCTTGATCAAGGGTGGGTGTAACACGGTCTAATAGCTCTATAACCTCCACTTGAGCCCCAAGTCTTGCATAAACAGATCCAAGTTCAAGACCAATCACACCCGCTCCAATCAAGAGCATTTTTTTAGGCACCTTAGGCAATCTAAGCGCGCCTGTCGAGGAGAGAATAACTTTCTCATCAAAGGGTAAAAAGGGAAGAGCAATGGGTTCGGATCCTGTCGCAAGCAAAATATTTTCTGCTTCAATCTCCTCAGAATTCACCTGAATTTTATGAGGAGTGAGCAAGCGAGCGCTTCCTTGAATGCGAGTCACTTTGTTCTTCTTAAAAAGAAATTCAATTCCTCCTGTAAGGCCAGCTACAATCGTATCTTTTCTCTGCATCATCTTTGCAAGATTCACTCTCAGCGCATCTGCTTCAATACCATGCTCTTCTCCTTCAACTGCCACCTTGTGGTAATACTCTGTAGAATGAAGCAGCGCCTTTGAAGGGATGCACCCCACATTCAGGCATGTTCCTCCAAGAGTACTCTCTTTTTCAATGCACGCTACTTTCATTCCCTTTTGGGCAGCTCGGATGGCAGCAACATAGCCGCCAGGTCCGGAACCAATAACAATCAGATCAAATTTTTCCATCAGTATCAATAAACATTAAGCGAGCTGGATCTTCAAGCACATTCTTAACGTGCACAAGAAAGGAAACCGCCTCTTTACCATCCACCACTCGATGATCATAGCTTAGGGCTAAATACATCATGGGACGGATCACAATTTGGTCATCCACTACAACAGCTCTTTTTTGTATTTTATGCATTCCCAAAATCCCCACCTGTGGAGGATTGAGAATGGGTGTAGAGAGAAGCGATCCATAAACACCTCCATTGGTGATTGTGAAGCCTCCTCCTTGTAGGTCTGCTATTTCAATTTTAGAAGCGCGCGCTTTATTGGCGTAATTGACAATCTCTTGCTCAATCTCAGGGAAATTCAAAGTATCGCATGCACGCACAACCGGCACAAGAAGTCCTTTTTCTGTACCAACGGCAATACCTATATCATAGTATTCCCGTTTCACAATTTCAGACCCCTCTAGATAAGAATTAAAATCGGGGAATTCTCTTAATGCCTCCACAACAGCTTTAACAAAAAAAGACATAAAGCCGAGCTTTACACCATGCTTTTCTGCAAAACTCTCTTTATATTTAGCTCGAAGAGCTATAATTGCGCTCATATCCACCTCGTTAAAGGTGGTGAGCATTGCAGCTGTATGCAAAGAATCAACTAGACGGGAGGCAATGGTTTGACGCATTTTGCTCATCTGTCGTCTTGTTTCTCTCTCAGAGTCCACAGTCGGTTGAGATATAGGCTGTTGAGATGTAGGTTGCTGGAGAGGAGGCGCTTTAATCTCTTGCACAAACTCTTGTTGCATGATCCGCCTTCCAAGACCTGGTTCAGTAGGTTTTATCTCTACAACCTTTGGTTTCTCTTCTATTGGTTTCTCTTCTATTTTTTCAATAACAGGTGTGGGTGCTTCTGCTTCAGAATCAACAAAACCGATCACATCCCCTATCAAGACGGTCTCTCCTTCTTGAACAGTCCAGTTGATCACTCCGGTTCGTGGGGCATAGAGCGCTTGATTTACCTTTTCAGTCTCAAGCTCAATGATCTCTTCACTCTCCTCCACATATGAACCTGTTGGCTTTATAATCGTTCCAATGTCCGCTTCACTAATCGATTCTCCCATACTGGGAATGATAATCTCTTCTTTCATTCTCCAAACGCCATGTTCATTACTTGTTCATGTTCTTTCTGGTGTCGCACATGCGAACCTGTCGCTGTAGAGGCACTTCTGTTACGCCCTACGTACTGGATGTGAGGGAGCATCTCTTCTAGTATTGGAGAAATGTAGGTATAGGCTCCCATATTTTTTGGTTCTTCTTGCACCCAATAAAATTCTTTAACTGCTTCGTATTTTTTCAACACTCTCATAAGCGTGTCATGTTGTAAAGGGTAGAGTTGTTCAATCCGAATAATTGCCACTTCTTGCTTTTGACGCTTCGCCCTTTCTTGAATCAAGTCGTAGTAAATGCGCCCGCTACAAAGCAACACGCGCCTAGCTTTTCGATCTTGTTGCACATCATCGATAATTTCATTAAATGAGCCATTAGATAGATCTTCTAAAGAACTAATGCACTCCGGGTGGCGCAAAAGACCTTTTGGAGTAAAAATAACAAGAGGAACACGCACTGTTCTTTTAACCTGTCGCCTGAGCAAATGAAAATATTGAGCGGGCGTTGTTGGGTTCACAACTTGGAGATTCATCTCTCCAGCAAGCTGCAAAAAACGTTCAATGCGGCCCGAGGAGTGCTCAGCTCCCTGCCCTTCATAGCCGTGTGGAAGCAAGAGTACAAGCCCTGAATATCTCTGCCATTTTTGTGCAGAAGCTGCAAGATATTGATCGAATATTATCTGCGCCCCATTGGCAAAATCTCCAAACTGCGCTTCCCACATCACAAGAGATGACGGATATGCAAAGCTATAACCTAATTCAAATCCAAGAACGGCAAATTCTGATAAGGGAGAGTTATAAACGGTGTACTTCCCCTGATTTTCTGTAAGGTGATTAAGAGAAAAATGACGCTCACCTGTATTTTGATCCACCCAGACAGAGTGTCTTTGTGTGAAAGTACCTCTTTGGCAATCTTGCCCCGATAAGCGAACAGGCACACCCTCCCACAGGAGTGTTGCAAAAGCAAAATGCTCTCCCATCGCCCAATCTAGAGGGAGCTCTCCAGTAACCATCTTTTGCCTTTGCTCAATTAACTTCTGTAATTTTTTATGCACGGCTAATGCATCCGGAATCTGACAAAATAGAGTTCCAATTTCCTTTAAAACAGAGGCGTTGACAGAGGTAAGGGCGGGTTCAAACAGCTCTTGTTTACTCGCTTTTTTATAATCCTGCCACACACCCCCAAAAGCCTCTTGTGAAAACACTTCTTTTGAGATCTTAAGCTCATCTAATTCGTAATGCAGCGCTTTTTTAAAATCTTCTTCTAAACTCAGCGCCATTTGCTTTTCTAAAACACCCTGTTCGATCAGGGAATCTCGGTAAATTTCACGGATCGATTTCTTGTTACGAATGATCTGATATTCTTTAGGTTGTGTAAAAGCGGGTTCATCGCTCTCGTTATGCCCGTACTTGCGGTAGCAGTTAAGCTCTATAAATACATCGCACTGAAAAAGATGTCGAACACGCAAAGCGAGCTGTGTTGCAAAAATACACCCTTCAGGATCTTCGGCATTGACATGAAAAACCGGAAATCCAAACGCGTGTGCGATATCTGTGCTATATCTAGACGAGCGGTATTCATTAGGGAGGGTGGTGAATCCAACTTGATTATTCACCACAATATGCACGGTTCCACCTGTACTATATCCATCGATATTATAGAGTTGAAGCGTTTCATAAACAACTCCTTGCCCAGAAATCGAGGCATCTCCATGAATTAAAATAGGAACGACTTTTTTTTGCGCAACATCCGCTCGCTGCATCTGTTTGGCACGCACTTTACCCGCTACAACAGCTCCCACCGATTCTAGGTGACTTGGATTGGCAGTCAAGCCAATATGAACAGGGATGCCATGAGAAGTTGTGATATTGGATGAAAAGCCTTTGTGATACTTTACATCCCCCGTCCCTTCGGTAAGATCTGGATCATAAAAATCCTCAAATTCACTAAAGATCATGGAATACGATTTATTCAAAATATTAGACAAAACATTGAGGCGTCCTCTATGTGCCATTCCAATGACAAATTCATCCACTCCACACTCTGACCCCTTCTCGATGATCTCTTCTAAAATGGGAATCAAAGTCTCTCCCCCCTCCAAAGAAAATCTTTTCTGCCCCGTATACTTAGTATGCAAAAACGTTTCAAATAACTCTGACTTATTTAAGTGATGCAAAATCATTCTCTTCTGCTCAATAGACAATTGAGGCCTAAACAAGGTAGGTTCTATTTGAACCTGAAGCCACTTTTCCATTTCAGGAGAGTGACAACCCATGTATTCTATGCCAATTGTTCCGCAGTAGATTTTTTGTAACCGATCAATAATTTTAGAAAGTGGGGCTATAGATTCCTCTAAAACACCTCCTGTTGGAAAAGATTGCTCCAACTCCTTGGGATCAAAATTTAATGAAGAGAGCTGTAATTCATGAGCCACCTCAGGCTCTTGTAAAGCTATGGGGTTAAAACGCGCTTGTAAATGACCAAACTTTCTGTACGCCTCTATCAGATTAAAAATCCTTAAATCCCCAGCTTGTTCTATAGGGGGCTGAATCTTGGATTTATGATATTCTGCAAACTCCACACCATCAAAAAAATACCGCCATGAGGGTTCTACACTCATCGGGTCTTGGAGGAAATTGGCGTGCAATTTTTCAATCATTTCGATATTTGCAAGATGCATATAAGTAAAGGCGCGTGAGCTAGACATAGGCTAAAAATTTCATATTTGATACCGTAGATCTATTTATTAGCAGGAACCATACCAATGAAAAAAATATTTCTCTCACTTCTGCTCTTTACAAGCTGTCATAAATGTCCAAACAAAGTCCCTCCCTTTGCAATTCAGGAGTTTAATGGCAGAGAAGAGCTTGTCACCTATGGACAAACTGTAAGACGCCCTGTCTATAGAGCCAAGGTGCCGTTAAATTGGACGCAAATCAATCCAAAAGACGAAGAGTCACTCACTGACACTAAAAAGCCGATCGTCTCTTTTGTGCTGGATGAAGCTCTATTTGTTACAGTCCACACTTTTCCCTCAAGCTCGCTTGAAGAGCGCATCGCTCCAGAAGCTCAAGTTGAGCGTTGGAAAGAGCAAATTGGGAGTCAAGACTGCACAGTTCAAAGGGTGAGCTATGGAGGTTTTTCCGGCCTTTTTTTAGAGGCAACAAAAGATCAAAGAGCGGTCTTGGCTTGGAGTTTGCAACTCGATCTTGATCACTACCAAACACTGCATTTTTTAGCCCAGACACTTGAGGAGGAAGAACACTACAATCAAATGGCTGCCGATTATACAATTAAGGTCACAGGCCCCATAGACGAAATAAACAAACGTCAAGCCGAGCTTTTTTTATTTGCCGAAAGCTTTGAACTCATTCAACCCATCCCTCAAAGAACGTGATTTTTAAATTTTTAGGCAGTCTTTATTTTGCGATCTTATTGATTGTATTTACACTCCTGTTTGTGATTGCCGGCACCGTTTTAGAATCTCTGCAAGATTCACATCTTTATGCAGCCAGATTCACTTATCATAACCCTGTTTTCCAACTGCTTTTATGGCTCTATTTTATCAACATTCTTTTTTCTGCTATCAGCCGGTTTCCATTTAAGAAAAAACACATCCCTTTTCTCTTAACTCATCTGGGACTTTTGCTTTTGTTGATGGGGGTGTTTATTAAAAACCACTTTGGCACTCAAGGGACGCTTTTTTTACCGGAAGGAAGCGCCTCGTCACAGATTCTGCTCCCTAATAGTTTTGCCCTTCAGATAGAATCTCCCGAAACAAAAACATGGATTGGGATAAAAAAAAATCAATTAGGACCACTCTCAAACTCTTTAGTACGACTGACTATTCTTGAATGGACACCTCACGTAGAAGAGCACTACGAAGGATTTATCAAAGACGGGTGGGGGCATGTCATCGGATTGCCTCCATTTGAATTAGAAAAACCGCTCTTAACAACGAACTATACGCTTTATGCGACTCAAACAGATCATCTCGACACTTTGGTTTTTCCGGGGCATGCGGCGCTCTATTTAATAAAAGACCTCGACAATCAAGAACATATCGTAGCCTACACCGAACAAGCCGAAAGATTTAGCACCCCTATTCACTCCGATACTTTTTTAATCTACAATAAAGGATATGGAGGATACGCCCTGTTTGCAGAGCTTCCTTCCCATTTTCCTCAGCTCGAATTGATCACTCCTTTAACCCGAAAATTCATCTCTAAACCGCTTCCTCAAAAACGGGAAGAACTCACCCCAAAAATTCGCCTTCTTGCGGAGGAAGGCGATCAAAAAGAAGTGATCACTTTAAGCTATGATCGCTATAGCCAAAAATTTAAATGGCCTATTCTCGGAGGTAAATACCTGATTCGCTTTCAATCTAACACCAAAAATATCCCTGTGCACTTACGTCTAAAATCTGCTAAGCAAATCAATTACCCCGGGTCTAACCAACCCTATAGCTATGAAGCTAAAGTACTCATCGATGAGAAAGAGGCAACATTAAGTATGAACCACGTATATGAAAAACAGGGATACAGATTTTATCTATCTAATTTAAGTTCCTCAGAATTAGGAGCTAATCACGTACAAATTGTGGTCAATCACGACCCTGCAAAGTACATCCTCACCTACCCGGGATCAATACTGCTTGCACTTGGAATTCTTCTTCTTTATTTTCAAAAGCGCTATGTTTAATTTTTTCCTTTTTATGCTCCTTTTAAGCTCTCCTGTTTTATATGAGGGAAGATATCGCCCTCTAGAAACCATTCCTGAGGGAGCTCACTATTCTTCGATAGATACCGAAGATTATCACTCTCTTGCAGGAACAGTGTATTTGCAAGCTGAGGGCAAACAATTGCGTTACCCTACGCAGGGTCAGCTACAAGCCGAGCGCATCCTGTATAGGCTCCCTCTTAAATGGATACTCATTAGCTGCTATCTTCTCAGCTTTGGTTTTGTTTTTTACAAACAGTGGCTCGGATGGGGATGTTTAGCTTTTGGCTTTCTATTTCACACTTTTGTGTTAGCGATGCGCAGCTACATTCTACTAAGACCTCCTGTATCAAATATGAGTGAAACAATTCTCTATGTTCCCTGGATTGCTGCACTCATTGGACTCTGTTTCATCAGAAAAAAAATGGTTCTATCAGCCTCTGCTCTAGCAGCTGCTGGCTTACTGCTTTTTTTGCCAGCACAGCCCTCATTAGATCCGGTACAAGCTGTTCTTGATTCGCAATACTGGCTGATCATTCATGTCCTAATGGTTGTGGGAAGCTATGGCATTTTTTTTGTCGCTGGAATCTATGCGCACATACTTTTGTTCAAGCCCTCTCAAACGCATGAAAAAACTCTTATACAAATCCTCTACATCGGCACAGCTCTTTTAATCGGAGGGACCATTTTAGGAGGTGTGTGGGCAGCTCAAAGTTGGGGACGTTTTTGGGATTGGGATCCAAAAGAAGCGTGGGCCTTTATTTCAAGTGGCATCTACCTCATCTTTATTCACGCTTATCGTTTCAAAAAAATTGGCGTACAAGGGCTTGCAACAGGTGCAATTCTAGGCTTGCTATCGATCACCTTTACATGGTATGGAGTCAACTTTATTTTAGGAACAGGGTTGCATAGCTATGGATTTGGAAATGGAGGGGAACTCTTTTATTATCTGTATCTTATATCAGAAATCGTATTTCTGACAGCTGCCTATACAAAAAATAAATTTTATAAGAAAAGGGATGATTGAAAAAAAAGATCAAAATAGGTAAACCTTCTCCCGTCATACGAGTGAGTACAAATATACATGAAAAATGAACGCATAAAAAAACTGGAGGTCGAATTAAATGACCTCGAGCAGTGGATGAAATTGGGTCTTGTTCCAAAAAAAGAATTGGAACGACACCAACAAGAGATTGAGAATCTAAAAGCGCGCATCATAGAGGAAAAAAACCGTCTCCAATTTCTCAAAGAAAACGGTGATATGGAAGAATATGCTGCCCCTAGACGCTCTCCTGCAAAAACGGTCTACCCCGATACTCCCAGTATTTCTGATGTAGAGTATAGTGGACAATCGACAGAGACTGGACTTGAGATGGAAACAGAAACAGCAGGATTTGAAACGACAGAAGAAGATAAAGGCGAAACAGCAGCCGCTACCATCGAAGAAATCGTGGAAGAAGAAGACGAAGAAGATCCGTTCAGCGATCGTAATCGCTGGAAGCGAGGAGGAATCGTCGACCCAGATGCGACCGAGTGGTGAGTTTTCGCTCTATATTCATGTCCCTTTTTGCACAAAAAAGTGTGACTATTGCCACTTTTATGTCATTCCTGACAAAACTGCATTTAAAGAAATTTATATACACTCTTTAAAAAAAGAGTGGGAGCTAAGACGTCCTATGCTCCTCCAAAAAAAGCTTATTTCACTCTATTTTGGAGGAGGCACCCCTTCTCTGCTTGGCCCTCAAGCGATTGAAAAGATTATCTCTTGGATCAACCCCTCTCCTCAAATAGAAATTACACTTGAAGTCAACCCAGAAAATGTCACCTTATCTACCATGCAAGCTTTTAAAAAAGCTGGGGTTAATCGTGTGAGCTTGGGAGTGCAATCTCTTGAAGAGTCGCACTTGCAAATACTCTCTCGCACGCACACCTCCTCTCAATCGGTAAGAGCAATTGAAGCGACTTATGCTGCCTGCATTGAAAATATTTCAATAGATCTCATGTATGATCTACCCAACCAAACACTTTTAAGTTTTCAAAATACATTACAGAAAGCGACACAACTTCCAATCTCTCACCTAGCACTTTATAATCTTTCAATAGAGCCGCACACCGTTTTTTATAAAAAAAGAGATTCCTTACAACTTCCTGACGCCTCAACAAGTCTCGAAATGCACAATACAGCGATCCAACTTTTAAGCTGCGCTGGATTTACAAGGTATGAAATTGCAGCTTTTGCCAAACAAGAGCTCACCTCGAAGCACAACATTGGCTATTGGACAGAGCGTCCCTTCTTAGGACTAGGCCCTTCTGCCTTTAGTTACTGGAACAGCACACGCTTCCAAAATATAGCCAACCTTCAACGGTATGCTAAAATGCTAGAAAAAGAAGAATTACCCACACATCTTTCAGAAAAGCTCTCTTCGCACGAACGTTTAAAAGAGAGCCTAGCTGTAGGCTTGCGCATGATTAAAGGAGTCCCTTTAACTCCCTATGCGCACTTAATTCCGCACTTAGTACATCTTCAAGAGCTGCATTTAATCAAGTTTGAAAAGGAGAGAGTGCTACTGACTGAAAAAGGATTGTTATTCCATGATACTGTCGCAGAGAGCATCATGAATGTGCCGAAACTTCCTTCTGAACATCTTTGTTGATTTGTTTGAGCATGCTTGAAAATATCCAAAAATGGACTGGAAATAGGCTATACCAATACAAAATTCCCCATAGTCCCCTGGGCAAAAAACGTGCAATCACTGTGAGCTCGGTCCGCTCTTTATGTTTTTTGTGCAAGTGAAATTCAAGAGCAGCCTTTCCCGGTAGCTTCATTTCGGCAACAAGCACTAATCGCTTATGTGAATCGATATGGTAGACCCTCCAAAAATCAACCGCATCTCCCAATTGCAATGAATCGCAATTTTTTCTACCACGCATCAATCCTACACCTCCTACCCATTTGTCAATCCAACCTCTAATTTTCCACATCCAATTCGGAGAGTACCAGCCCGTCTTCCCTCCCACTTTAAGAATAGATCGCCAAACTTTTTCTGGAGAATGATTGATAATAAGCTGGCTTTTTTCTTCATAAATAGTTCCACCTGACCATTGTGGATCTGCCGTTTGATCGACCCACTCCGCAGGTGGAATACTCCCCGCATCCACCCAGGAGGTTTCAATGCGATTATGGTGCAATCGATCGACTGCAGTATGAATCGCTTCTCTACAGCTAATTAACTTTTGCGGAATTAACTCTCGAATACGCGATTCTTCACAAATCACTTTATTGGATAAACCTTCAACAAGCGCTTTTCCTAAAGTAGCAGGTAGAGGAGTAACTATAGAAATCCACTTCGAACTTAACCAAGGAGAAAGGACACTTACCGGATAGATATGTCTTTTTTTAAGCCCTGCTTCTTCAGCATATAGATCCATTAAATCTTGATATGTGAGTCGATCCATACCTCCAATATCATAAGTTTGGCCTATAGTCTGCTTTTGTTCTAAAACCCCTATTAAATAAGCTAAAACATTGGCAATTGCGATCGGTTGCACCTCGGTGCGAACCCATTTAGGGGTGATCATATAAGGCAGTCGATCTACTAAATATCTCAAAATTTCAAAAGAGGCGCTCCCTGCTCCAATGATCATTGCAGCACGTAAAATCGTAACCGGCACACTACTTGTATAAAAAATCTCACCCACTTCTTTGCGAGACTGCAAATGACGAGACAACTTATCTAACTCATTCCCAAGCCCTCCCAAATAAATCAATCGTTTAAGCTTTACACTTTCAGCTGCTGCAACAAAATTCAAGGCTGCCTCTCGATCTGTTGTCTCAAATTTTTTATGTTCACGCACCATCGAATGAACAAGATAATAGGCCACATCACACCCTTCTAAAGCCTTAACTAGAGCGTTATAATCCAATACATCTGCAGCAACTAATTCCAAGTTTTCGTGAGAAGCCCAATACCGTCCCTCAAGCTTCAATAAATTACGCGCAACAGCACGCACTTGATATCCCTTTTTTAATAGCCGCGGCACCAATCTGCCTCCGATATAACCCGTTGCACCTGTAACCAATATTTTCATTGCATTCTACCTTTGACTGTTTCATATCTATTGAAATGTTACGCTTTGGATTGTGTTGTCAAATTCTCAATGCCCCCATTAAATTTCGTACAACAACTGTCACCAACCTTAAGAAAATTGGTGATTCAAAGAAAGAATTTCTATCTACTCTTATTCAACACAATATTACAGCTCTAAAACAAGCCATTGAATATTGCTCTGAGCACAAAATTGGATGTTTTCGAATCAATAGCCAATTCTTACCCTGTTACACTCACAGTGAAGTTGGATACACTCTTGATGAAATAGCGCCTTCGCTCAAACCTCTGTTTGCCGAAATAAAAAATCTTAAAAAAAACCTAAATATAAGATTGTCTATGCACCCAGATCAGTTTGTAGTTTTAAGCACACCTCATATAAATGTTCTTAAAAACTCCATTGCTGAGATCGAATACCAAAATATGTTAGGCGATCTTGTGGGTGTAGATGTAATTAATATTCATGGAGGTGGAGTTTATGGCGATAAAAAAACAGCTCTTAAAAGATTTGAGAAAGCTTTTCTTACACTCTCCTCTTCAGCACAAAAAAAACTCACTCTTGAAAATGATGATAAAAGCTATACTCCCAAAGATCTTATTCCCTTATGCCACTATCTAGACATTCCTTTGGTTTATGATGTGCACCACCATAGATGCTTACCTGATGGAAACACAATTGAATATACAACAGAAAAAGTATTAGAAACCTGGAAGCGAGAACCTCTATTTCATTTATCTAGCCCAGCCTATGGATGGAAAGGAGGAAAGATTTTTAAACACCACGACTACATCAATCCGTATGACTTTCCAAAAAACTGGCTAACCATCGATCCATTAACAATAGAAATTGAAGCCAAGGCAAAAGACTTAGCCATTCTCAGACTCATGAAAGATCTTGAGATCGTTGCATAACTCAAGCTTGGTATCGTTTTGGAACCTTTTTGC
>JAJACO010000153.1 GCA_022601475.1 Chlamydiales bacterium | reverse complement strand
TTATACAATAATCAATTAATTGAACTGTCAAAAAATATTGGAAATCTAACACAACTCAAAAAAATTAATTTATCGAATAATAAATTAGAATCATTACCGGATGAAATCACTCGCCTTATCCTATTGGAAGATCTCTATTTATCTAAGAACCAATTACGAATGATTCCTGAAAAAATTGGAAGTCTAGCCAAACTAAAAAATATTTACTTGTCTTATAATGAATTAGAAATTTTACCAAAAAGCATCGAAGAGCTACGTCAGCTAATCAAATTTCATTTAGCTTATAATCTATTATCAAAATTACCAAAAAATATTGGCAATTTACGCCGCTTAGAAGAATTTAATTTACGAGGAAATCCAGAATTGGATGCATTGCCAGTAAGTATTTTTAATCTTAAGACCTCCTGTGTAGTCAATATTGAGAACACAAAATTATCCAAAGAAACTCTAGATGATTTACGAAAAACTGTACCTGAGGATTGCCCAAGCCCTAATTTTTTGACTTAATAACCCGAGTCTTATCTACATAAATTGACAGAGATTGTTTTTTTTGTTAAATTCTTCAAGTATTTATAAAAAAGAAGGTTTATGTGTTTTATTTAAAAAATTTATGCGCTTTTTTTATTTCATGCGCTTGTTTTAGCTTTTCCCTTTCTGCAGAAGATTTCACAGTAGCCTCTTATAATTGTGGAGCTCTATCAGGACACTACGACTATATCCGAGCCGTCTGTATGCAAAAACTCACCCAAGAGCGCTGCACACAAGAGCCTAAAACAATGGCACTGCTAGAAAAAATTCAAAATACAGCTCTAAAGCTTCAGTTTTCAAAGAATTCTAAAGAAATTATTGAGGCACAAAAAAGTTGGGATGAGAATGAGTACTCCAAACACTTTGAACAAATCACAGCACATCCAGATGATTTAGGAAGTCTTAACCACATTTGGCATCAGAAAAGTGAACAAATTGTCAGCAGCTACACAGAGCGTCCTATAGTCATTCACGATAAAGAAATTAAAGAAATTTTATATTCCCATTTAGTCGATCTTACAAAGGAACGTGTTGACGACTTAAACGATTCGCTAGATCTCGCTCGATATGTGATGGGAAAGAGAATTTTTGCGCATCAGATTAAACATGACATCCTTTGTCTACAAGAAGCTGACTATCTAGATAGTTCGCAATTTCCAACTCATTATGAAGTGCTATTCTCTCGCACGGCTCATTCTGTCAATGCCGTTGCTTGGAACAAAAATCGTTTTGCTCTTATGAAAGAGCTTGGAGATGTGGGACGAGGATACGCTATTTTGCTACGTGATTTGAAATCAAACAAAACTGTGCTTGTAGTCTCAGGTCACCTAACTGGCTGCAATCCCTTTAGTGCAATTCACGACCCCAAAACAGGGAAGCTCGATTCTGAAAGAGGTGACAAAGAATTGTGTGCGATTATTCAATTATTACAAGACGAGGAAGCGGATATTAAAGTCCTCGCAATGGACTCAAACGTTGCTGCTACACATCCTCGTTTATCGCAATTAAAGGAAGCTGACTTCATTCTGGACTACGAAAACTACCTTGAGCCAACCTGCACAAATCCTTGGCAAGTGCTAAACACTCGAATCGATTGGATAGTGGCCAAATCAACGAGCGAATCGGTAGAGATTCACAACATCCCTGTATTGGGAGTTCCTCTCAATAGCGTTCAAGCGAATATGAGCGATCACAAACCGATAGCTGCGCGCATTCAGTTGCAATAGGAATCTGATTTTATCGAATAATTTTAGCTTCTTTAAAATCTGCAATTCCAAGAGATGAGACTTTAACATCTCTGACATAAGGTTTCTTGCGATATTCAAAAATATAGTGATAAAGAGGGGCCGCCGGTAGTTCTTTAACTAAAATCTCTTCTGCCTGCGCAAGTTTTAGCTTGCGGATCAGAGGGTCTAATTCCTTGGCGGCCGCATTCAGAAGAGCGATGTATTCCTCGTTTTGCCAAAAGCAATCGTTCATCCCATTGCCATTTCTGGAGTTATTACTATACTTAAATAAATCCAAAAAAGCTGTTGGGTCATTGTAATCGGCAACCCAATCGCCCATTCCTACTTGATAACACCCTTGTTTGGTATTTGATTTGTACACTTGTAATTCTTGAGCTTCTAGCTCAACCAAGATTCCTAAGTTCTCCCGCCAGTCCTCTTGGATTTGCTGAACAAGCTTAGTCACTCTTTCGCTGGAAGCGTAGGTAAGAACAATTTTTGGAAAGGTTTGTGCTGTCCATCCTTTTTCTAAAAGGATTTTTGATAAAGATTCTCGCTCTTTTAAATCTAAGGGAGATTGTTGTGATAAATAAGGGGGGAGTGGGCTTGAGGCAATCGATTGCTTTCCTTGTAAAACATGCTCAATCAATTGATTTCGATTGATCGCTGCGCTAAAAATTTGACGCATGCGTTTATCGTTAAAAGGCTCTTTTTGGGTGTTAAATTTAAGCCAACATGTTCCTGCAACCTCACAATAATCAAGTGTCTTATCCTTGTCTAGGTGTGCGAGAAGATCGCTTGCAATGCTCTGAGAGGTGGGAGGACCTATCCAATCGAGTTGTCCTTTTTCAAATAGAAAGTTCTCTGTATTCCCATCTGCGATGATTGAAAATTCAAGACCATCTAGCTGCACAGCGCTACAGTCCCAATATACAGGGTTTTTCTTGAGAACAAGTTTTGCCTGTGGAATCCATTTTTCTAAATAAAATGGACCGCTACAGGCGTTTGGATCATTCTTATTCACCGGAAAATAAGTAGGGAATGCGACTAGTTCTAAAAAATAGGAGAGTGGAGCTTTTAGATTCACCACTAATGTGGAGCTATCTTTAGCCTCTACATTTTTTATTGAATAAAGTAGATAAGCATAATCGGTAGGGAATTGAGGATTTAAAACTTCTTTCCAAGAAGAGACAAAGTCAAAAGCTGTGATAGGATCCCCATTACTCCAATAAGCCTCGCGTAAATAAAAGGTGTATGTCAATCCATCCTCTGTCACCTCCACATGCTGTGCAAGGGCGGGCTTGGATGCTCCAGAACTATCTAAACGCATCAATCCCTCATAAAGCTGTTTAACTACCGTGAGATCTTTTAGGGAGCGCACAGCGCGTGGATCTAATGAAGCAGGATCATCTTTAAGATTTAGATATAAAGTTTGATCCGATTTTGAGTTCTTCTCACAACTTGTGAGAGTCGCTAGAAGCAGGAGGGGAATCAAAAGGAATTCTTGTAACCGCATTTAAGCCCATGGAGTCGCTTTGAAAATTATTTTGAATAAAGGTGTGATAACCTAAGCCTGCAATCATTGCTGCATTGTCTAAACTTAACCCCATTGAGGGCCAAAATACAGGACAAGTTGCTCTTTTTTCAAGCATTATTCGAAGCGTCTTGTTTTGGCTCACACCTCCACCCAAGATGAGGCTATGACAGTCGTGGTGATTAACTGCAAGGAGGATTTTATCGATGAGATTGGAAAAGACGGTGTGCTGAAAGCTAGCTGCGACATCTGCCTTTTCATGCTCTTGAATAATGAGCGGAGAGTGCTTATTGGAATTTTGACCTCTTGTAAGATAAAGCACAGCCGTTTTAAGACCGCTAAAGGAAAAATCAAAGGGATATTTTTTAACAAGCCCCGGCTTAAATGCAAAACGTTTAGGATCTCCTGATTTGGCTAATCTCTCAATTTCAGGTCCTCCGGGATAAGGAAGATCGAGGAGGCGAGCCACCTTATCAAAAGCCTCTCCAATTGCATCATCTTGTGTTTGACCGATAAGAGAGTAACTGCCAACAGCTTCGATTTTAACAAGAGCTGTATGTCCGCCAGAAATCACAACTCCAATTGCGGGTAAAGGCACTTCATTTTGCATTAGAGCTGAATAGAGATGCGCCTCAATATGATTGACCCCGACAAGAGGCTTATCCAAAGAAAAGGCTAAACCTTTAGCAAAATTTAAACCTACAAGCAGAGCTCCAATTAAACCTGGTCCGTTTGCGACAGCGACAAGATCAACTTCATTAATAGAAACCCCAGATTCTTTAAGGGATTGTTCTAAAATAGACTGGCACACATCAATATGGCGCCTACACGCGAGCTCGGGGACAACACCCCCGTAACGTTTATGTAAGTCCATTTGAGAGGCTACCACATTGGATAGAATTTCCTTTCCATCACGCACAATAGCGCAGCCTGTCTCATCACACGTACTTTCGATGCCTAAAACAATCATAGGCTAAAATTATGAACGAAAAAGAGTTCAAAGTCCAGTAAGACGTGGAACTAAATTTTTACTTGCATCCGAATCTATAATCCAAAGAGCTGGATTAGATTTTGTTCCAATTAGCTGAGAGGGATATTCTTCTGGTTTTAAAGAACCTAATAAAACATTTTCTAAAACCTCAGCCTTTGAACTTCCTAGGACATATAAGCAAATGTGACGCGCTCTGTTGATGCATTCATAGGTGAAAGTCATGCGCCAGGTATTTTTTTGGGTAATGTAATTGGGAACAACGAGCTTACCTTTAACCTTTAAAGCTTCTGTGTGAGGAAATAAAGAAGCTGTATGTCCGTCATCTCCCATACCCAACATGATCAAATCAAAGGGGTGTGCGCCCAATTTTTCTAAGATTTTTTCTTCATATGCCTTAGCATTGAGTTCTAGATCTTCTTCAGCTACCATCCTAAAGATGTGATCTTTCAAAATAGGAAGTTTAGAAAGCCCACCCTCGCTCATAGCCATTCTGTAATTGCTATCACTGTCGGTTGGGACAACATTTCTCTCATCACTCCAAAATAAATACACTTTAGACCAATCGAGCGCATTGGGCATGGCACATAGCTGTTGAAAGATTTTTTTTGGTGTGGAGCCTCCAGATAACGCAACGGCAAAAAAACCGTGGTGTTGGATCGACTCATTCGCAATTTGAATCCATAGATCTACAGAAAATGCCAGAGTGTTATCGTGATCTCCAGGGAGGGCGAGTCTTCTTCTTTCATCAAGGGTTTGGTAGGGATTCATTTAATTTCTCCAAGGCGTATTTGACAAACTAGTTAACATCTCGAGATAATGCTTACCTCCAGAGGGATAAAAGATCTCTTCCACAATTTCTTGTCCTTCAGAGATCCCTGATAAAAGGGTGCAATAAGGTAGATTACAATGGTCTTTTTCAGAGTACTGAATAAAAACTTGGCGTGTTTCAGGATGGCGTTTAAAAGTGTACAACCCCTTATCTTTTAAACTTTCTATCTCAATTGAAAGAATAGCTCCTGGTGGCTGACCCTCATCCTCTTGGGGTGTTAAAAGTACAATCACCTCATGCGTGGGTCTTTTGTAGGTTAAGCGCACATTTTCTTCATTAATTTCAAAAGTTTGAAATTTCCAATTTAATCGAGAGGCGAGCCAAGCTTGAAGATAGGCAGCTTCGATTTCTGTGTGCTTATAAAACTTTCCACCAAATTTATTGTAGTTGATGCGAATAAGATTACTTTGCGCAAGAGATTGAAAGGAATCTTCACTATCAAAAACTTGAGTAAAAATTTTACGCCACCCAGAAAGAGCACTCCAATTTAAATCCCCAATTTTGCAGTGAAAGCGCTGCATTAAAGAGAGGACTGTTTTACTATATGCTTGCAAATCACTTGTCGACTCAGAATCAAAAATAATGCGATCAGCAAGAGGTTCTAAATGGGGGAGTATCGTATTTTCTGTCGCAGGATCTTGGGTCCACAAAAGATAAACCGGCAGATCTGGCAAAATCTGAGGTAAAATAATAAAAGGAACACGCTCTATAAGCTTGCCGGCAACCTCTATTTGAATCAGCTCACAAAATATTTGGAGTTCACCCTGCCCAATTGTTTCGGAGCTCACTTTAGTTTTAAGATACTCCTGCGTGGAATTCTCATCGCTAATCACTAAAATCACTCTGCAGGGAAACTTGCTCACAACGGACTTGATAAGGGTATTATAGTGCTCAGTGCGCTCCGTTTTTTGCACATAGAGTACTAAATTAAAAAGAGAAGCACGGATTTTATTTTCTCCCAGCTCAGAGTCCCATAACCGTTTAAGCTCCTCGTTAATATCGGTTAGCTGCAATTGATTATCTGTCATTGTCATTAAAAGCTCCTAAATGATTCTCCAAGCACGGTTATCTTGAGCTAATAGCTCATCTGCGGCTTTTGGACCCCATGTCCCTGATTGATAGTTAGGGAAATCATTAGGCTTACTCTCATGCCACCGATCCAACACAGGAGTAATCCACTTCCAAGAAGTTAAGACCTCATCTCCCCTTGCAAATAAAGTTCCATCTCCCAGCATGCAATCACAAATAAGGCGCTCGTACGCCTCCGGAGGAGTGAGTCCAAAATAAGAACCGTAACGAAAGTCCATTTTTACCGGCTGAATAGGACTGCTTGGCCCAGGAACTTTACAGTTAATTTTTAAAGAAATCCCTTCGTCGGGTTGAATACGAATCACTAAGACATTATTTTCATTTTTTTGATTTCCTTGAGAAAATAGAATGCCGGGGACCTTTTTAAAAATAACCGCAATTTCAGTTGCTCTTTTTGGAAGGCGTTTTCCTGCTCTTAAATAAAAAGGCACTCCTGCCCAACGCCAGTTATCGATATAGAGCTTCATCGCAGTGAAGGTTTCCATTGAAGATTCGGGGTTTACATTTCCCTCTTCGCGATATCCAATTACACTTTGACCATCGATAAAACCGGGAGCGTATTGGCCTCGCACAATATATTTGCTAAAATTCGCAAGATCTATAGGACGCAGCGCTTGTAATACTTTCACTTTTTCATCGCGAATGGCCTCTCCATTCAAACTAGAAGGGGGTTCCATCGCCGTTAAGCTCAAGAGTTGCATCATGTGATTTTGGACAATATCGCGTAAAATACCAGCTTCTTCAAAAAAGGCTCCTCGCGAGCCAATTCCAATTTCTTCTCCCACAGTTATTTGCACATGATCGATGTAGTGGTTATTCCAAAAAGATTCAAATAAAGAATTTGCAAAACGAAAAACCAATAGATTTTGAACGGTCTCTTTGCCTAAGTAGTGATCAATCCGATAGATTTGAGATTCTGCAAGATGTTTAATGACAAACTGCTGTAACTCTACACCTGAGTTATAGTCGTGACCAAACGGTTTTTCTATAATTATACGAGACCACTTATCTTTTGTTTTATTGGTATCGTAGATGAGTTTATGTTGACCGAGTTTTTCAATAATATCGGGAAAGAAGCTCGGTTGCGTAGAGAGATAAAATACACGATTTCCAGCAGTGCCTAGTTGTTTATCTAAATTTTCTAAGAGCGCTTTTAAAGATTCGTACCCTTTTTCGTCATCAAAGTTAGAAGAGTGATAAAAAACATTGTTCATAAAGGTATCCCAAAGATTTTCATCAATGGGCTTCACTCGAGAAAATTCATTAATGGCGTCGTGCATTTCTTGTCGAAACTGCTCATTGCTTTTTTGACGTCTGGCAAAACCAACACAAGCAAAATGATTGGGAAGCTGCCCTTCTCTCTGAAGATTATATAAGGCAGGAAAAAGCTTACGAGCTGTTAAATCACCCGTGGCTCCAAAGATGACTACAATACAAGGGTCTACAACCTTTGAGGAGTTTTCATCTTCAGCTAAAGGGTTTTGAAAAGTGGAACCCTTATTTTCGTCGAATGAGATTGTTGTGATATCGGGAAAAGAATGAGAATGTTCTTGCATGATAACCTTGAATTTTACAAACCGTCTTATTAAAAGAGTTAACTATAACAAAGTTTATTCTCAAGGAAAATCTTAAAAAGGAGACCATTTTAATGCCCATGTTATTTTGGTCTTGACCATTTCAACATGCATGTTAGAATGGTCTCATGAAAAGATTGTATTATGAGCTCATCCAGGAGCATTTTCGCGATATGCGACAAATGATTTTTCTGGCAGGTCCAAGACAGGTTGGAAAAACTACAACAAGTCTCCAAGTGGGTGAGGATGCTCACGATTTTTACTATTTCAACTGGGATAGTAGAGAAGATCGGGAACTTATCCTTAAAGGTCCGCAAGCCTTAGCCGAGGCAGCTGATCTATTAAAAGTCCGGAAACAAAAACCCATTCTTATTTTGGATGAAATTCATAAATTTGGAAACTGGAAACAATTTCTTAAAGGCTTTTTCGATATCTACTCCATTAAATGCCACATTCTTGTAACAGGTAGCGCTAAACTTAATATTTATAAGCGCACCGGAGATAGCTTAATGGGGCGCTATTTTTTTTATCGAATTCACCCTTTAAGCATAGGGGAAATACTGCGTCCAGAAGTAAGTCCTCAGCTTATTCGCGCTCCAAAAAAGATTTCAGAAAAGAAGCTTTCTCAACTGATTGAGTTTGGAGGATTTCCAGAACCTTTTCTTAAAATGAACCAACGCTTTTCAACTAATTGGAAAAGAAGTAGACAGGAGCAATTAGTATTTGAAGATATTCGAGATCTCAGTCATATTCAAGAACTTGCACAATTAGAAATGCTTTCGGAAGTGCTAAGAGACACTGTAAGTCAGCAAGTTAGCTTTAGCAGTTTGGCTAACTTAGTGAATGTTTCACAGCCCACGATCACTAGATGGTTAAATACATTAGAGTCTTTTTATTACTGTTTTCCCGTGCGTCCGTGGTCAAAAAACATCAAACGTAGCCTACGCAAAGAACCTAAATATTATCTTTGGGATTGGTCTTTATCAAAAAAATCTGGGGCGCGATTAGAGAATTTTATAGCTTCACACTTATTAAAGGCCGTTCATTTTTGGACAGATTACGGCCTTGGCGAGTTTGATCTACATTATCTAAGAGACAAGAATAAACGGGAGGTGGATTTTCTGGTAACAAAAGATCAAACCCCATGGTTTCTGGTTGAGGTTAAGTCTAGCGATAATAAAGGAATCAGTAAATCTCTCTATTACTTTCAAGAACAAACAAGAGCTCCTCACGCTTTCCAAGTTTGTTTTAACTCCAAATATGAAGATGTAGATTGTTTTTCTTATAAGGAGCCTGTAATTGTTCCGGCATCCACTTTTTTATCTCAACTGGTATAGTAACCTAAGCTTCAGGTTAGTGACCAAGAAAAGTCTGCAGAATAAGAACAGCCGCAACAGCATCAATCACTTTAGCCCTCTTTTTTCGCCGCATTCCACCCTCTATAAGAGCTCTTTCCGCTTGAATAGAGGTCAAGCGCTCATCTACCAAAGTGATCTCCAACTCTGTCTGCTGCTGCAAGAGCGCAATAAAAACTTTAACCTCTTCAGCAATCTCTCCAACAGAGCCATTTAAATGAATAGGATTGCCCACGACGATCTGTTCAAGCAAATACGGTTTTAAAAGATCTAAAATTCTCTGAATAGTCTCTGCGTGATTTTTACCCGCTTGAATTACACCCAAAGAAGAAGCGATAATCTGATTCTCATCCGAAAGCGCAACACCTATCCGCTTTTTGCCATAATCGAGACTGGCGATCCTTTTTTTACTCATTTTTTGCCTTCAATCATCGCTTTAACAAAGTCTCTAAAAAGAGGATGAGGTTCTGTTGGGCGCGATTTAAATTCTGGATGAAATTGCACCCCTAGCATCCAAGGATGCTCTTTTACTTCCACAATTTCGCACAAATGTCCATTTTCTAGAATTCCAGAGACTAAAAGCCCGTGATTCTCAGCGATTTCTTTGTATTTATTGTTAAATTCATAGCGGTGACGATGTCTCTCAGAGATCTTAGCCGCGCTATAGGCGTGATACGCTTTACTTTCCTCTTGAAGAACACAAGGATAAGCTCCGAGACGCATAGTGCCTCCCATATCTTCTACATGTTCCTGTTCGCTCAATAAAGAAATTATAGGATCTGGAGTTTGAGAATCCATCTCTGTAGAGTTTGCTTGATTTAAGCCCAAAATATTACGTGCAAACTCAACTACAAGCACTTGCATTCCAAGACAAATTCCAAAATAAGGAATTTTATTTGTGCGGCAGTAGTGAGCAGCCTCTAGCTTTCCTTCCCAGCCTCTTTCGCCAAAACCTCCAGGCACTAAGAATCCATCACAGTCTTTTAACTCTTCCAGTGAGGAGATTTTGTCCGACTCGATGGTTTTAATTTTTAACTTAAATCCAGCAGCGATCGCTCCGTGCTGCAAAGCTTCGAAAACTGACTTATACGCGTCTTTATGCTGAAGATATTTGCCTACAATCCCTACAGTGACAGTTCCTTTAGGCTTTTTAATGCTTTCGACAAGAGCTTCCCATTCAGATAGGTCTATTACGGGCTGATTGAGGTTGAGTAATTCACAGATTTTCTTTCCAACACCTTGTTTTTCAAGCATCAAAGGAACTTCATAAATTGAAGTGTTCACATCCACCTCATCAAAAACAGATTCTTGAGGTACATTGCAGAATAAACTGATTTTTTGCTTGATATCCAAGGAAAGAGATTCTTCGCAGCGACAAAGAATTAAGTCCGGCAAAATCCCAATGCTTCGCAAGCTTTGTACAGAGTGTTGAGTGGGCTTTGTTTTTACTTCTCCGGCAGCCTTTAAATATGGAACATAGGTCATGTGAATGTTTAAGCACTCTTGTGGGCGCTCGTAGCGAAATTGTCGAATTGCTTCTAAAAAGGGGAGTGATTCAATATCACCGATTGTCCCACCAATTTCGACAAGCACAAGATCAGCATCTGCAGAATCTCCGCATTGAACAATCCGTTTTTTGATCTCATCTGTAATGTGAGGGATCACCTGCACAGTTTTACCCAAGTAATCTCCACGTCTCTCATTTTTTAATACGGTTTCATAAATTTGACCCGATGTCGCTGTGGAAGCCTTGTTTAAAGGAGAGTTTGAGTAGCGGTAGTAGTGCCCAAGATCCAAATCAGTCTCTGCCCCATCATCTGTGACATAAACCTCGCCATGTTCAAAAGGGTTCATTGTCCCTGGATCGACGTTTAAATAAGGATCGAGTTTTAGCATAGCAGGCTTATACCCACGTTTTTCTAAAAGCAAAGCTAAAGAGGCGAGTGTCAACCCTTTTCCTAAAGAGGAGACGACGCCTCCTGTAATAAAGATGTATTTTCTTTTTGGCATAAAATATCTTTTAATGTTTTTA
>JAJACO010000152.1 GCA_022601475.1 Chlamydiales bacterium | reverse complement strand
GCACTTTGTCGAACAAGGCTTGAGATTAAAAAATCATTTGATTCTGCCTATTCTGCCCGCCGTCAGGCGGATCCTGTTAATTTGAGATTCAAGTTGATAAACATCTTACTTCCAAAAGCTAAAACCCAAAGTTCAGGTTATTAAAGAAAATGGAGAAGAAGTGATGTTTCAGGAAATGAGAGGAAAGGTTGGTGTTATCACAGGGGCAACTTCAGGAATAGGTCGTGAATCTGCCCTATTGCTTGCCCAGCATGGAGTAAAAGTCATTTTAGCGGGAAGAAATGAAGAACGTGGTTTAGAGCTAGAAGATGAAATTTCTTCAAAGGGAGGAGCTGCACTATTTGTTAAAACAGATGTTTCAAGTTGTGCTTCTGTAAAAAATCTCATAGACACGGCACAAAGTTCTTTCGGCCCGATACATTATGCGCTCAACAATGCAGGCACTGAAGGTCGTTTAGGTCCTTTGAACGAGATGGAAGAAGAAGATTTTTACGAAGTACTAAACATCAATTTGAAAGGGATATGGCTTTGCCTTAAGTTTCAGCTTCAGGCAATGGCCACTGAGGGAGGTTCCATTGTCAATATTTCAACAAATTTAACGCGCATGGGAATAGCAGGGACAGGTCTGTATACTGCGAGTAAAGCTGGAGTTGAAAGCCTAACGAAAGTAGCTGCGATTGAATATGCACAGCAAGGTGTTAGAGTAAACGCAATTAGTCCGGGAGCTGTAGATACCCCAATGATAAGACGCTTTTGTCCTGAGGAAAAGGATTTAAAAAATCTTGCGGTAAAGAATCCTCTAAAAAGGATGGCCTACCCCAAAGATATTGCGAATGCGGTTCTTTGGCTATGTTCTTCTATGTCTGCCCATGTAAATGGAGATGTTATGTTCATCGATGGAGGGAGTTCTCTTGGAAGTTAAATAGCCTCTTTATTTTTTTGTTGCGCACCAACAATCTACAAGATGATCATCCACCATGCCAACAGCTTGCATAAAGGCATAGATGATGGTAGAACCAACAAAGTTCATCCCTCTTTTTTTGAGGTCCTTAGAGAGTGCATCACTTTCAGGAGTAGTGACAGGAATCTCCTTAAGTGTGCGAGGAGAGTGAATTTGGGGCTCTCCATCCACAAATTGCCACACATAACGATCAAAAGAGCTGTATTCCTTTTGAATTTCAAGAAAGATTCTGGCATTTTGACGTGCCGAAAAAATCTTGAGGCGATTGCGAATGATCCCTGGGTTTAAACGGAGTTTTTCGAGCTCTTCATCCGTCATGTTTGCAATTTTTTGAGGGTTGAATTGATAAAAAGCTTGTCGGTAGTTTTCCCGTTTTTTGAGCACAGTTTCCCAGCTTAAACCTGCTTGAGCTCCTTCGAGAATGAGCATTTCAAATAGCTTGTGGTCGCTGTGTACAGGAATGCCCCATTCCTCATCGTGATATTTTTGATAGAGAGGTGTGTGTCCAAAGCATCTTTTTTTTTCATCGCTTATCATTAGATGGGGTACTCCGGTTGGCTTAAAACGACCTGGTAACCAGCACAAATTGCCTTTCAGACCGTTCGTTTAGTAATATGACTCTTCTTGTTTACAATCGTGTTGAGGGGCAAAAAAGGGGGTGTTTCATAAAATACAGATAGTATATGCTTACTCGCGAGGAAGGGTACAACTTTCTCTATTTTAGTGTTAATGGTTTTTTTTGATATGCAGTGCTTTTCTTTTCCGAATTATTTATTTCTTGCGATCTCAGTATTGCTTTTTCCGTTGGCTTATCTTTTATATCGGATTGGCCTGTATAGCTTTCGGAAAATGTTTGCAAACGATGGCATTTGGAGAAAACTTGTCGAGTCGATACGTTATCCTGTCCTTTTGATTCTTTATCTTACCGCTTTGATTATTGCATCGCATATCTTAGATCTTCCTGAAGTTCTCGAAGGGATTGTAGCACATGGAATCGTCATTTTTATGATCTTGGCAATCGGTTGGACTTTAGGAGCGACAGTACGCGCTTTTTATCTCAACTTTTTGCAAAAAACGGGAGATGGAGTCAGCGCGGACTACGGCAAACGCTCTATGTTGACGCAAGTGCTCTTTTTTTATCGTCTTTTAATTTTTCTCATCGTTATCTTGACAATGGCTTCAATTTTGATGACTTTTCCCTACATCAAGAGTGTGGGTGTCGGTCTATTGGGTTCTGCGGGGATTGCCGGTTTAGCTTTGGGAGTCGCTGCACGCCCTATCTTACTCAATTTAATGGCTGGATTTCAGATTGCTTTGACAAAGACAATCAAAATTGGAGATGCAGTGAATATAGAAGGTGAGTGTGCTCGCATTGAAGGATTGCACCTTACCCATGTGGTAGCAAGAACTTGGGATTTAAGACGCATCATCCTGCCCATTTCTTATTTTATTGATAAGCCATTCCAAAATTGGGATGCCCAAGACCCTCAACTTTTGGGTTCGGTTTTTATTTATTGCGATTACACCGTACCCGTTGATTCTATTAGAGAATGCGTCAAGGAATTGGTCGAGAAACATCCAGAGCTCAAAACGGTCATGTGGAAGGTGCAGGTTTCTGATTGCCGTGAAGCAAGCATAGAATTGCGGATTCTTACGCAAGTAAAAGATGCGCAAATTGCGTATGATCAAAGAGCTTTTTTAAGAGAAAGAGTATTAGATTTTCTACAAAAAGAATTCCCACATTCTCTTCCTTGTGTACGCTATAAACAAGTATAATTCTTGAAATTCTAAACCCAAATCTCTATTCTCTTAGAAAAACAAGGGGAAGGAAATGGCAAAGCTTTATTTTCGCTATGGAACTGTTGGAAGTGCAAAAACACTTAATTTGTTAGCTGTTGCGCACAATTATCAACAGCAACAAAAGAAAATTTTACTCATTAAGCCTGCTCTTGATGTGCGCTTTGGTAAACACAATATCAAATCGCGAGCAGGACTTGAAAAAGAAGCGGATATCTTAGTAGACGAACAAACCAACCTTCTCAAATGTCAGTTCGATGCGATCGATTGCATTTTAGTCGATGAGGTGCAGTTTCTTGCACCCAGTGTTGTCGATCAACTCAGAACGATTACGCGCCAGCTCCATATTCCCATCATCTGTTACGGATTAAGAACTGATTTTCGCTCAAAACTCTTCCCCGGTTCCAAAAGATTGATGGAACTAGCAGATTCTATTGAGGAGGTAAAGTCAACCTGCCATTTTTGCAATAAAAAGGCTGTAATGAATCTAAAGCACGTGAATGGAGTGGCTAATATTTCTGGACCAAGCGTCCAGCTCGGTGCCGAAGAGACCTATTTTTCTGCCTGTTTTGGGTGTTTTTATTCTCAAATCGAGGCAGCGGGAGAATCGATCGGACTTCAGTTAGCCGCCGTCGACTAAGTCATTTACTCTCAATATATTTAAGGTTATGTAAAGCCTCTCTCTCTGTCGTAAATTATTTAAAATTATTATTTTGCAGTTTATGTCTATAAATGCTGATAATTAAGTTTAGGGAATGGTTGATATAGAGTGCCTTAGGGCAGGAGGGAAATATGTCAGATCAAGCTTTAAATATTTTAGATGCCTTAGAGAATCTCAATGCGCTAATGGATGCAAATTCACTAGAAGACATAGAGATCACAGATGATGCCCACTTGATTGCTCATAAGCGTGCGCTAGAGGAGAGTCTTGAAGAGGACTATTGGGTTAAAGCGGGCCCAGATGAGCAAACTTTAGAGGCTATACAGGTCACCTTTGGTGTTGTGCGAGACTATTTATTGCATACATATCCAAAGATTCAAGAGATGGGGAATTCAAAGCATTCGATTGAAGGGATCAATACGATCATGGTTTTGGTGGGTGAAGCGGCTAAAAAGATGGAGCGATTTGGGGCTGTGTTTAAACGGCAGGTAATGAATTTCCCTGAATTTAAGGAGCTTCAGAATTTTTATCGCGATCGAGTGATTAAAGAGTCTTTTAAAGAGTTTTCTAAAAAACCGATTCCTAAAGCAAAGATTGCTGAAGAGATAGAAGCTGAAGAACACGCTCGACTTGAAGAGGTAGAAGAGATAGCGGGTGTTCATATTTTAAATGACATCGATGTAATTAAGCGGGATCATTTATATGAGCTATTTTATCTCAAAAATGAGGCGGGTCACAATTTCTATACGTATGAGCTCGCTAGAAACATTAAGTTAGCATGCGATTTTGGAGAATTTTCAGAAGAGTACTTTGGAGATGATCCTCTTCTTCAGATTAAAAGCTGGGAAGATAAAGCATTGCATTTGGTCTCTCAACAAATTCTCTCATCGAATAAACGTTTGATTGAGAAATTTTACAAGGAGTCTATGAAATATAAAGAGGTAGAGATGGTTAAGCAATTAAACCACTCTCTTATGGCTCTGATGTTGGCAGCTAACCCGCGCAATCTCATTCGACAATTTTCACTAAAGGGATGCCATCTCTACTTTAAAGACTTTTTGTGCTTTTTAAGAGATGTTCTTAATAACCGAGATTATCAGAAGTTTATGCTCTACTCGGCTCCTGAAAAAGCCTCATTTTTTCAAAATCTTTTAGATCTTGTTCATGAGCTGTGTCATAGCTTGTACACTCTCAAGTCAGAAGATCAGGAGCTACAAGGCTCTCTCAAGCAGATGATTGAGAAGAATACGCATAAAAAATCTAAAACGCTTTCTCAAAACCTTCTTAATGCGAATCAGGCGTTGCTTGAAGCGACTAAAAATCATCCAAGTGGACCTGTATTTAAAGCTGTTGATATCATCCGAGAGGATGAGGCTGGCCGGATATTAGATCCTCTTGTCGAAGGGAATATTCCAGAAAAGCAATGGTGTATTCTCATCGATGACCATGAGTTAAGTGTCATTCGAATGGCGTGCCCAGTGTTGCAGGAGTTAATTAATAAAGCGCATATTTGTGAGGATTTTAAGGCTTTTCTGAATTCAATGGGTTCTAATGAGCATCTGCTCTATTTCAATTTTCAGGATCGTACCTCTTGGAAAGAATTTGCTCGCTGTCAATCTCTCGAGGAGTTGTCTAAGCAGGCCGAATTTTCTAAATCCCTGACTGTGATTACGATGTCAAAAGATACGGAGTTTTACAATCAAACAGGGTTATATGAGGATCAAAAAGAGGCCTCTATTTTTAAAGAGCAGTTAGTCGAACATTTAGGTGAGGAAATTTCGGGGTATTACTTTCCTAAATCGGTTAAAAAACAGTTATTTCCAACTTTTATTCAAAAATTAAGTGAGCAGATACATAAAACCTTTTTTCAGGACAACAAGAGGTTGAGTCAAGCAGAGCGATTAGATTTTATCCAGCTCACCTACCATTTTATTGAATTGAAGCTTTTGGAATTGCTTCATCCAACATTTACAACTCTGAGTTCTAAGGATGGCCTTGATATTGGAGCAACCTCGAGTGTGGGATTGATTGCTCTTTTGAGTTTATCAAATGGGAAAAAATGGAAAGAACAAGAGCTTGAAAAGCTTCATGCGATTTTATTTGGTCCAACCTTGATGAATCGAGAGCGGGTGATTCATCAAGAGCGATTTGAGAGATTAATCTCACTGATCCAATGTTTAGAAAAAAGGGGAGAGTATCTTACAGATTTTGCTCCCCTATACGAGAAAAAGACTCTTAACTGGAAAGTGAGTTTGATTTAGGACTGAAAGTGCTTTTATCCCACATTTAACAGGATGGGCAGAATCCGCCTGAAGGCGGGTAGGATAGGCAGAATAAAATGCTTTTTTAGTCTCAAGTCTTGTTCGACAAAGTGCTAGACTGCGTTTATGTCGCATAAGCGACAGCATGAACAAAGAGGATTCTTCTTCTGACAAAGGGCTCCTTTTAAGAGCAATTCAAATGAGACCATTGAACAACTCAAGCTTGCGTCCGTTTTGGAACCTTTTCGCCCCATTTGAGAGATCTCTCGCTCTCTGTACCATATGTACTATCTTCGCTCGAGATCCCCCAACTGCCGGCCACTAAAGTGG
>JAJACO010000151.1 GCA_022601475.1 Chlamydiales bacterium | reverse complement strand
GATGTCGCTTATGCGACATAAACGCAGTCTATCACTTTGTCGAACAAGGCTTGAGATTAAAAAATCATTTTATCCTACCTATCCTGCCCGCCGTTAGGCGGATTTTGCCTATCCTGTTAGTAGAATCATCATGTGCAGTAATCTGAAGACGCTCTATTTACACAACAATCGATTAACAGCCTTTCCCGAGAGTATTGGGAACTTGACTCGCCTCAAAGCGCTCGATCTAAAGCATAATCCAAAGCTTGTGGAGATACCAGATACTGTTTTAAATCTCCCAGAGAATTGTACCATCGACATCTCTCGCGAGGGGGCATCTGAGGCACGTCTACAGCATTTACAAGAAACCTCAGCCACCGAAGGCTACCGAGGTCCTAGTTTTCGTATCCAATAAGAGAGAGAGATCTCTCAAATGGGGCAAAAGGGTTCCAAAACGGACGCAGACTTGAGTTATGCAACGATCTCATTAGTGCACTTCTTTGGAATAACGATACAATCCCTCTTTCACAATCTCCACCATCTCAATCTTAGAAGGACAAATAAATGTACTCAAAGCAAAATCATCAGGAACCACCTCTAACAATCCCAGTTGTTCGGCAAGTTCGTAATCTTCTGCCATAATTGCTTTGATTAAATGCATGGTGGGAATGCGCATAGGCATCACTCGCTCATAAACAGCTCCATCGATAAATGCGCGCTGCTCTCCGTGTTGATTGGTCGTAAAGGCAAAGCCGTTCTCTGGGCTTGAAACATGCCCGGTGAGGTAGGCTTTTGTCGCAGTGAATTTATTTAAACCTAATCTAAAAAAATGCAAAAATTGCCGTTTTGTGTTTTCTAAAAGCGCTGAAAAACACGTGTCGTAAAAACCTAAAAAATCGGAAGCTTCTGTTTTTGTACCCGTTAAAGGATCTCCAGAAATTAAACGTACAGGCTGATCGGTGATCCGGTTAGAAATCAAGTTTTGAATGGGAAAGCCCATGCGCGCGCGAAAAAATCCCCTTCTCCCTTCAATCACACCCGTACCAGCAATACTTATAATGCGGTCGATGTAATATTTTCCCTCAAGAAGCATTTTTCCAATCACCAACACATCCAGTGCGGTGAGTGCCCAAACATGGTCGTTGGGAGCTTGAATCGGGGCGATTTTATGAATATGTAGAGAACTTGTTCCCGAAGGATGGGGGCCCAAAACGGTATGTTTTTCTATACCCGTATAAGAAGAAAAAGCCTCCTCTTTTTGAGGGTATACTAGGTGCACCTTACCCGTGGTGAGTTTTGCAAGCGTGTCTAAGCCTGCCTGAAAATATGGCTCATTTCCCTCTACCTGCATGGAAAAAGAAGGCACAAACGGAAGCGACTGGGCGGCTGTAACAAATATATCACGTGGAATGTATTTAGGGTCTGGAACAAGATTAAAAGGGCGAAGGCGCACGTGGGGAAAGAGCCCGGAGCGCATAAACAGATCGAGGAGCTCCTCCTGTGTTGCTGATTGCAGATCACACTTTTCATGGAGGTAGTATTCCTCGTTAGGCTCAACATCAATCACAATGTCAAGCAGGCGGCGCTTAAGACCGCGCCTCACCTCTGCTACAGTGCCACCCGCCGGAGAGACAAACATCTGACCTGGCACCGTTTTGCTCTCAACAAGCGGCTGTCCAATTTTGACCCGCTCTCCCACCTTTACGTGCACTTTAAAACGCATAACATCAAATGGATCGAGGTTGAGCGCCACTTGATCAGGAGGGGATAAGGGGTGCAGGGAGCCTTTCGGCCTTCCCGCTAAGGGGATATCGAGTCCCTTTTTAACTTTAATCTGCATATCACATGATTATAGTGATTTTTACAACGGGATCCAGTTTTTTTTCTTGGCGAAGCGGTGCGGTTGTTTTTTTCGCTCCTGTGCAACGCTTTTTTCATTAAATTCTGGATCGTGTATCCGAGAGAGCGCTTCATTTTGATACGTTTCGCAAGCCATCTTCACTTTTTGCAAAGCCTCCCACTGCTCTTTGGTAAAATTATTGGGATTTGCGGAATATGCCTCCAGCTGCTCTTTTGTCATGCCTGTGTTTTGAAAAATCTCTTCCGCTTTTTCATTGAGGTCATCCAATTTATCTTGGGTTTTGCTAATGATTTGCGAATAATCTCCTCTAATCTCATCCTCTTCTCCTTGTAAATCCTCTAACTTAATATCATACAATTTCAAAATTTCTTCCAAAGCTTGCTGAACTTCTTCTTCTCCCTGACTCGCCATCTTTCCCTCCATTCGGTTTCTTTTATTTTACATGATTTTTTTTAATCTGTAATACCCTATCAAGTTTTTATTGCCCTTTTTAGAGAGAGGAGGTATATTTTTTCCAAGGTTGTTTCAATTAGGATAAATACAATGAGTTACTTAGATGAGTTCCAATTTCTTCTGCAAGGCGAAAAACTTGCTAATTTTTTACGCCTCTGGGAAGAGTACTGTATGGGAGATGAAGTTGATGGAGAGGAACTTAAAAATGTACTCACCCTCATTAAAGAATCTATTTTGGCCCCCACGTTTGGCCAAGTCGTTGAAACCACCCTTCCCCTTTGGAATAAGCTCGATGGAAAGCCCATTGCAGATGATATCCTGCGCCTAATCATAGATCTAGAAACCACAAACACCCCTCTTCTCGCAGATCTTGCAACAGACTTCTTAAAAAGAAAGTACGAAGGGCAAGAAAATTTTAGCGAAAAAATGCGCATTGTAGGCCTTCGCTCACGTCACAAATTCCAAAGAGCAATCTCTAATTATGAGCTTTTGACCCACATGAACAAAGGGAAGTTTGTTTTTCATACAGGAGGTTGGGGTGTTGGAGAGGTGATGGACATCTCACTGCTACGAGAACACGTACTCATTGAATTTGAAGAAACTGCCGCCCTCAAAGACCTCTCTTTTGAAAACGCCTTTAAAAATCTAATTCTCCTTACTTCTGACCATTTTCTCGCCCGTCGTTTTGGAGACCCCGACGCTCTTGAAAAAGAGGGGAGAGAAGACCCTTTAAGTCTGATCCACATGCTTCTCAATGACATCGGACCAAAAACTGCTCAAGAAATCAAAGAAGAACTTTGTGAGCTTGTCATTCCCGAAGAGGAGTGGTCTAAATGGTGGCAGTCTGCTCGCTCTAAAATCAAAAAAGACACCAAAATTAAATCTCCTAAGTCGTCAAAAGAACCCTTTGTTTTACGCAAAAACGAAGTTTCTCACGCTACGCGTTTTAAGGAGGCTCTTCAAGAAGTCAAAGCGATCAATCCCAAAATCTTACTCATCTATAATTTCTTGCGTGATTTTCCTGAAGTTTTAAAGAATGCAGAATTAAAAGCCGATCTTAAACCCCAACTAGAAGAGTGTTGCATTGAAGATGAAAACTACAAAGAGCTTAATGTAGCCCGCAAAATCCAAGTTACCTTTCTTCTAGAAGACGTTTTTCCAGATGAATATAAAAATGCATCTGCCGATTTAATCAAACCACTCGAAAATATTGAATCCACGCTCAAGCTCATCGAGATTGCCGCTTTTAAAAAAAGAGTGCTCTCAACCATCCGCGAAACACGCGATGATTGGATGACTGTATTTTCTCATCTACTTTTTACAATTGCTCAAAACCCCATTCGGGACTACCTCTTTAAAGAACTTCAAGGTGACCCTACCAGCAATGAATTGCTTCAAGGAAAAATTCACGACCTACTACACAAGGTGACCCTCTATCCAGAAGCTTTTTTCTGGTATTTTCAAAAACTCACCACCGAAGATGAAATCCCCTACAATACAGCAGAGGGACGGAGACAGTTTTTGGAGGCATTATTGCTCTTATTGCACTTTGTCGAAGATAAGCCGAGTATGAGAGAGCTCGTTAAAAAAATTCACAACCTGATCACATCCAAGCGATACGCAATTTTCCGCTCTATGATTGCGCAAGGATCTGTTGAGTATTTGCGCGAACTTCTACTTCTTGCAAGTAAATGTCAAAGCTTTGATCAAAATGCCATCCGTACCTTGCACAGCCTAGCTGAAGTTATCCAACCTTCTCTTGCCAAAAAGAAAAAAGATAAAAAGGGGGATACTGATATTATTTGGGCGACCGAAGAGGGTTACCAAAAGCTCCAAAAACAAATCCAACACATTGGCACTGTCGAAACCGTGGACAATGCAAAAGAAATCGAAGAGGCGCGCGCCCATGGAGATTTAAGAGAAAATTCTGAATATAAATTTGCTTTAGAAAGACGCTCTAGACTTCAATCTGAATTACAAGCTCTCTCCACACAACTAAATCAAGCGCGTATTTTAACAAAGTATGACATTCACCCAAATGAAGTCAGCATTGGAGCTGTTGTTCACCTAAAAGACACCGAAGGTAATAAAGTGAGCTATACAATTCTAGGCCCTTTTGAAGCTGATCCCGAGGAGTTTATTCTCTCTTTTCAGTCTAAGCTCGCTCAAAAAATGATCGGGTGTAAAAAAGGAGATACTTTTGATTTCCAAGACACACGGTATACAGTCGAGAGCTTTGAGAGTTATCTTAGTTGATTCATATCAGGAAAACTTGCTACCTTTGTGCGCATGGATATCTTAATTGCAACAACAAATGGACATAAAATCCGCGAAATACGCGCGCTACTCAAACCTTTTCAGCGGTTTGACACCTACTCGCTGCTCGATTTCCCCGGTTACCAACCCGCTGAAGAAACGGGTCACTCCTTTGAGGACAACGCGCTTCTAAAAGCGACAAAAGCCGCAAAAACCCTCAAAATGTGGACGATCGCTGATGACTCAGGTTTAGTGGTTCCCGCTCTAGGCGGAGCTCCCGGCATCTACTCCTCCCGTTTTGCTGGTCCTAATGCTACCGATAAAGAAAACCGAAAAAAGCTCTTAAAAGAGATGGAGTCGCTCACAGGAATTGCTCGTTCAGCCTACTTTGAGTGCTGCATCGTGCTCGCCACAGAATCAGGGGTTAAAGCGGTGGTGAAGGGAGCGTGTGAAGGCACTATTTTAACCCAAGAGAGAGGGAGCTGTGGTTTTGGATACGACCCTCTATTCTTAAAGCACTCTTACAATCAGACATTTGCAGAACTTGAGGAGAGCGTCAAAAACCTGGTTTCTCATCGGGCAAAAGCGCTTGAAAAGCTCAAAGTCTCCCTAGAGAGAGTTGGGTAAAAAAAATTTTAAACCCTATTTTAATACTTTATTATGTAAACTGTTTATAAAGAGATAGATAAAAAAGGGATCTTCATGTCTCCTACAATTCTTCACCATCCTTTCACCCACCACTTGTGGCACGTTAAGTCCCCCACGCTGGACATGCTCAAAAAAAGCTCTGTCTTTTGCCTAAAATCAGCTCTGACTATAACTATAGCCGCAGTTGCCCTCGTCGCACTGAACTCCTATCACATCTTACCCATGGGCATTTATGGAGCAATCGCCGCTTCTAACCCTGTCTTAGCTGCAGGAATGGCTCTATTTGCGGCAGCAGGCGTCCTCTATATGATCTATCACTTTAAGCAAAGAAGCGAAAACCAATACGCTGAGAATGACTACATCCAAAAAATGCTTGGTCAACCAGGCAGAAACTCCCTTTTTACAGTAGATGATCAACCTGAAATACCAGGAACTACCTGGCTGCGCCCTGGCCTAAATCGCACGCTGATTATCAGCTCCGAACTGGGAGGGGGACATAAAACAGCAGCAAAGGCAGTTGAAAAAGCTTTAGAAAAAAACTTCTTCAGCCGAACCATTTACCCAACAGATGAGGTTCCTCTAAGCAGTTGGTTTAATTATTTTCAGAAAAAAGGGTGGAATCGCGCGCTTAAATTTTTGCTTTCACTCGAACCCATTGCCACAAGAACAGGCGCCTATATCACAGTTGAGCAAAAAATGAAAAACGCCATTTGGGAGCATAAACCTCAGCTTGTTGTATGTGTGCAACCTTTAGCTAACAACACTCTCGCAGCGTACTGCAAAAAATACAACATCCCATGCGTTGTAGTTCCAACAGATTACTATACAGAACACTTCTTTCACGGCATTCAAACACCCCCAAAGCAACTGTATGTCGCTCTTCCCTTTGATGAGGAGAGAGAAAAGACAACACTTACAAACCTTGGCTTTAAAGAAGATCATATAGTCGTGACAGGCTATCCCGTGCGCTCAGCCTTTCAAGAAGAAAAAAAAGGCGAAGTGGATGCTCAGATCGCGAGTATAAGAAAAGAATATAAGATCGATTCACAAGATAAGGTCATTGTAGTTGCTGGTGGAGCCCAGGGAGGAAAAAAAATAAAACACTACCTTTCTGAGATTAAAGAACACACTTTTGCAGAAGGCATCAATGTGCATGTTTTTGCTCTTTGTGGAAATAACGAGTCGCTTAAGCAAAAAATCGATAGTCAGTTCGCATCTGATACAAATTTTCACACGGTAGGTTGGATTCAAGAAGAGGTAGAAATGGCAGCCTACACCAAATTAGCTGATACTCTTATTACCAAACCTGGAGGCGCTTCAACAAGCGAAGCGTGGGCGCTTGGAACCTACTGCTTATTCGACGGAGATAACGCTGCAGCCACCCGTTGGGAACCGGTAAATATGCAAGATGCAGAAAAAGCTGGCATGGGAGCGACCATTATCCCCTCTCAATTCCACGACCAACTCAATGAAAGCTTAGAGGCTAGAACTCAAGATGCTGATTTTCCGGGACGTCAATTCAATCAAAATTTCATGCACCTTGCTAAAAATATAATAAAAATTTCGGAGATACCATCATGAACCCTATTACACACACACACCTCCCCCAACAAAGCTCCAATTACCATCAAGAAATTAAAACCATGGCCATCACTCTTATTGTCCTCTCCCTTTTAGCGGTTTTATGCCTTACCCCTCCACTTGTTAATATCCTTCCATCTTCTACCCCTTGGGTTTTAGTGGGCTGCGTTATTTTTGGAGGCATTTTCATAAGCAATTACCAAAAAATCCCCGACTGGGTTGTGAGAAAAGCTTTTTTTTCTAACTTTGGAATGAAAGAGCAGGAAAAAATCAAACGGCGTGCAGATCTGGAAAATCTCTACACCGTCAACAATCTAGATGCACGCTCCCTTGTCTCTAAAAAAACTATTGAAGCCATTTCTATTAACTCAGAAGAAGTGGAAAAAACCAATACTACGGTGATCTATGTGGTTCCAAGAGAATATCAACGTTTTCACCACAGAAATTACGAGCACCTCTTAAAAGCAGGTGTCAACGTGGTGCTATTTAATCCAACAGAGCTCAAAACCACCACCATGGCAAAAGATCTTCTTCAGATCATACGAAAAGTGGAGGAGCAGGGTAAAAAAGTGGCTCTCTATGGCTACAGCATTGGAGCGCATGCGGCAGCTGGAGCGGCTGTTGCTCACTCTGAAGAAGATGGTATTCACATTCCTGTTGTTGTAGATCGCGGTTATGGCAATGCGCAAAAACTCGCGCGCGCTTTAACGGTGGCTATTTTTGCTCCTGGAGCCAAAAAAGCTGTGAGCGAGCATGACTGCGCACTCGATAAGCGCGCTGATAAACACAAAACTGACATGCTCTTTATTTCTCCCCAATTTGGAGATGATTTTTTGATGCACAGCAAACGTAAAAAATTTGACTTATCTCAAGAGTTGCAACAAGCTCATAATCATGGTGAGGATGCAATGATCCGTCTAAATCCCGGAAAAGGGCATTGGGCTCCTCTAACCGAAGAGGCGGCAAACAAAACAATTGCATACCTAAAAAAACATAAAATTTTTCCCAATAATCTAGAACCAAAGTTTGCAGAAGGGTTGCTTACAAACGAGGCAGATGATCCCTATCACCACACCTTGCGCAGCTACTTTATCCCCGCCATTTTTTAGTCATTAAGAGATCGTTGCATAACTCAAGCTTGATGTCATTTTGGGGTCTCATTAAGAGAGAGCTTTTCCTGCGAGGTAAAGGGGGATATACAGCAAATCCCCTTCAATTTTGGGTTCCCGAGCGCTAAGGATAATGCTTTTTTTAGGAGCGTATTTATTTCGAAACTTAGATAAACTCCGCGCCTTTGTGATCGACCCCGATTTCACCTCAATAGGAATTAAATCTCCTTCTTTTTCTATAAGGAACTCCACCTCAGAGCGTCCTTCTTCCCAAGAATACAAAGGAGCGTGTCCTGCACTTAATAATTCTTGAGCTACAAAATTTTCTGCAAAATACCCTTTATAAGTTCCATAATCATAGTCCAAAATGGACTTAGGTGAAAGCGCGCTCATCGCGCCTAATATTCCCACATCACAAATCAATAGCCTAAACCAACTCTCTTTGGTAAACGCTGTAAGCGGCAGCTCTCCCCTATTGGTGATATGCACTTTGAATATCAAATGTGCAGCTTCAAGCCAATCAATTGCACCAGCTAAACGATTGTATTTATCTACATTTGGCACAACACCCTTAAATTGAAAACGTTTGATCGATCCATCTTGGCTTTTTGCCAACTGACCAGGAATTGCTCGCAGTATCCGCTCCACGTGCATCGCATTCGCCTTGCCCGAATGCTTTGCTATATCCGCAAGATAGGCGATCACAAGCTGAGCCTGCCTTTTTCTGACCTCCTCAAACGCAATCAATAGATTTTCCCGATACTCCACAAATGTCTGTACAATTTCAGGCAACCCTCCTACAACAAAATACCATTTTAATAGCTCCCATAAACGGCGATGTAAACTAAGGGGAATTTCTTCACCGAGAGTCCATTTCTGAAGAAATACAAGCGACCTGTTCTCACCAAGCGCCCTTAAAAACTCAAAAAAAGCCATAGGATACATATCCACCACCTCCACCTTTCCAACGGGAAAAGAACCAGAGTTAAGGTGGATGCCCAAAAGAGATCCCGCGCAGCAAAGGGCAAGTTGTGGCTTGTTTTCATGAAAATATTTTAAACTTGTCAAAGCTTTAGGACATTCTTGAATCTCATCAAAAATTAAAAGATCGGTTGAAGGATTGATCGCTCGTTTTGCATGAAGCTGAAGCTCTGTAAGAATTCTGTCCGGCTGAAGGCCACGTTCAAAAAATGCAGCAAGCTCGCTATCTTCCTCAAAATTGAAATAATGGACACTAGGGAATTCTTGCTCGCCAAACCTTTGGAGTAAATACGTTTTTCCAACTTGTCGAACACCTCTCACGATTAAAGGCTTGCGCCCCCTACTCTTTTTCCAGATTTGCAATAAGGATAATAGTTTGCGCTCCATAAGACCCCCTTTTTTCTCATATTACGGCACTTTTGCCGTTTTTTACAAGCAAAAAACGGCAAAAGTGCCGTTTTTCACACTTTTTAGAAAGCACAAAAGAGTCCTTGTTTTGAATGCTCCTATCTTCGAAAATGAGCAGCAAAGTACCTTGTCAAGGAGACATTCATGGAACAATCCGACCGAAAAAAAGCGCTTGAAGCTGCTGTTGCTCACATTGAAAAACAATTTGGAGAAGGCTCTATCATGACCTTTGGTAAGCACTCCGCTAGCCGAGAAATCTTGCACATCCCAACAGGAGCTCTTTCTTTAGATGTGGCTCTTGGTATTGGAGGTGTTCCACGTGGAAGAGTAATCGAAGTTTATGGCCCCGAATCTTCCGGAAAATCAACACTTGCCACGCACATTGTGGCTAATGTTCAAAAAAATGGAGGTCTAGCCGCCTACATCGATGCGGAACACGCTCTAGATCCGGCTTACGCCGCGCGCATTGGAGTGAATGTCAACGATCTTATGATTTCACAGCCCGATTGCGGAGAAGACGCTCTTAATATCGCTGAGGTACTTGCTAGATCTGGTGCCGTCGATGTGATCATCGTAGATTCTGTCGCTGCACTTGTACCTAAAACTGAACTTGAAGGAGAGATTGGAGATACACACGTGGGGCTGCAAGCGCGCATGATGTCACAAGCGCTTCGAAAACTCACCTCTACCTTAGCACGCTCTAATACCTGTGCTATTTTCATCAACCAAATCCGTGAAAAAATTGGTGTTATGTTTGGTAGTCCAGAAACAACAACTGGAGGACGCGCCCTTAAATTTTATTCCTCGGTTCGACTCGACATCCGCCGCATCGGAGCTATTAAAGGAAGTGACAATGTGGATATTGGAAATCGCGTTAAGGTCAAAGTGGCCAAAAATAAAATGGCCCCTCCATTTAAAATTGCTGAGTTCGATATTCTCTTTAATGAAGGCATTTCCTACACAGGCACTGTCATTGATTTGGGTGTTGAACAAGGAATTATTGATAAAAAAGGAGCGTGGTTTAGCTACCAAACAGAACGGCTAGGACAAGGGCGAGAAGCTGCGCGAGAAACACTTAAGAAAAACCCCAAACTTTGTGCTGAAATTGAGCAAAAAGTAAAGGCGTGTTACGGGCTCATCCCACCCCAAGAAGTGGCTAAAGAAGCGGCTCAGAAAAAAGAAACCGCAGGGGTTTGAGCGATCCGCTTTTCTACAAGCTGAGCTAAACCTATAAGCTCCGGCGTTTCTAGCTGGAGCTTTTTTAATGCCTGTTTATAAAAATCGAGCTCTGTATTTAGGAGAGCAAACGCTTTTTCTGCACCTACAACAGCAGGGTAATTCACCCCATCATCTTGATCTAAATCGAGAAAGTCATCACTGATCTGAAACGCTCTGCCAAAAGATCTCGCGGCCGCCTTAACAAGAGAAAGCTCAGAGATCTCCCCTCCACCATAGAGCCATCCAAAAACAAAAGAGATCTCAAATAGAGTGCCTGTTTTTTTATCGATTGCGCTCAAAACCTTTTCTTCGGTGAGATCCGAGGGGAAAAGATCCTCATGCTGCCCACCCGTCGCTCCTAAAATCCCCGTGTTATAAGAAGCATTCTCGATCACAAGGGGGCAGATTTGCGCTCTACCGACCTTTTGAGCTCCCATTTGGATATAATCATATCCAGCCGCAATAAGCGCGTAGGTAGCCAGCAAAGCGGTTGCTTCGCCATATACCTTATGCACACTTGGATGCTCGCGCCGCTCATCATCATCATCCATACAAGGCAAGTCGTCTGCAATGAGAGAAGCTGTATGAAAAAACTCAACTGCCAAACCCGCTTCAGTCACATCTTTTCCATGGCCAAGCGCTTCGGCGACGAGATACACAATAGCTGGACGAAATCGCTTTCCCCCATTTTTAAGAGCGTATTCAACAGCATCGCGCAAAACCGTCTTGGGTCCAAATGAATTGACGCTATCAACAAGAGCTTTTTCGATCGGTTCTTTGAATTTAAATAAAAAAGAAGAGGACATGGCTGGTCAAATTATTATAAATAGGTTTCCGAGCATATCACATGTGGGAGATTTAGGGAATCACTCCTTGAATAGCTGCGCAAGGAGCTATAAAGCGATTTTTTTTTACTAAGGTGCCTGGATTTGTGACAGAGTTGCACCCCGTCTGCACTCCATCTCCTAAAATCGCTCCAAATTTTTGCAAACCTGTCTCAATTTTTTTGTCATGCCAAACAACTGAAATAGGTTTTTTATCAAATCGAAGATTGGCGCACTTGGTCCCCGCCCCTAAATTAACACGGTTACCTAATATAGAATCTCCAACATAGGCAAAGTGACTCGCCTGTGCCCCCTCAAAAAATATACTATTTTTAACCTCTGTCGCATGCCCAATCACACATTTATCCGCCACAAGCACATTTCCTCGTATATAGGCCCCGTGTCTCACTTGGCAATTCTCTCCGATAATGCAAGGCCCCTTAACATAGGCGCCCGATTCAATCACCGAGCCTTTTCCAATAGAAATTTGTTCAGGATTCACAAGATAAGCGCCCTTTTCAACACACCCTGAAATCTCCCCCAAAGATTGAGCGAGTAAATAGGTTTTGATTTTTTGAAGGGCAACCCAAACAGGTTCGGTGTCTAAAAAAATTTCAGAATGCACAAAACGCGTTAAATCAAAAAACACTTCTGCTGAGAGGAGATCCATAAACGGGATTTATACAAAGAAACCTCAATTGCTGAAAAGGAATAATCTATTTGTATAATTCTCTTCTTCATTAGGAGGTGTGGAAATGTTGATAACCCACTTCGTTTAATTGGGAGATTCCTTGTTGATAATCTGTCGATGGAGCGTGTGTAAAGGTGGGGTTATCAACCAAGTTGAGTTATCAACAGAATTGTAGACACCTTATCGACTGGGTTATCAACCTGTTTTTAACAGAGAAATGGACATGAGATCGTTGCATAACTCAAGCTTGATGTCGTTTTGGAACGGTCTCACTTTAAACTGAATCTACTATAGGCTGCGTTTATGTCGCTTACGCTTTATCTGAACCAAGAGGATTCTTCTTCTGAAAAGTGCATTTGTTTGGATTGCTCTTGAGCGGAGTTCTTTTTCATAATAATCTGAAGTTCAGGTTGATAGATGCCTTACTCACAAAATCTAAAACCCAAAAATCAGATTTATATCTTCTTAAATTTACCTTATTAAAGGGGGACGTTTCTATTTATCGCTTACATTATGTTATTTTAGATTTACATTAATAAAAAAAACAGTTATAATATATTATATTTTTTTAAACTAAGGTGTTGTTGTGATAAATAATTTAATAAATAGAAACCCCTCTTTAAGCGAAGATAGTTATCCTGTTCAAGAAAGAAAAAAGACCCAAAACTCTCCACGACGAAGGGAAAGACGCAAATACTACCCGCAACAAGTTGTAGGTAAAGTTTTTAAAAATATTGCTCAATCGAAGAAAAGTACAGCGGTTTCCGTTGAAAATGACGTTAAGTTTTTGAGAAACAAGAGCAGTGATAAAAAAAGTTCGCGGAATAAAAATTCTCAATCAATTTACTCTCAATTAGAAAAATATCCAACAGAAGCTGTTGAGAAAAATAAAGCATCTGGTGATGAGGACAAAAGGTTAAAGCTCTCATCTAAAGACGTAAAAACATCTTTAGAACCTAAAAAAGTTCCAAGCGAGAAAGAAGAAATCACCAATCTTCTTAATGAGTGGGTTGAAAAATCCCAACCGGGAGAACAGCGTTCTGTAGCGTACAAAAGAATTATGGATTGTTTATTTTCTTCCAGTACAGAGAAAAAGCTCGACATTGCAGGCCTTGAATTATCTGACTTGCCAGATATTTTTGGCTATCAAATCTCTCAAAAGATAAGGAATCTCGATTTAAGTAATAATCAATTAGTAACATTACCAGAGAGTATTGGGGATCTGACTAAATTGTTGGGTCTATATTTAAGTAGTAATCAATTAGTAACATTACCAGGGAGTATTGGGAATCTGACTAAATTGTTGATTCTCGATTTAAGTAGTAATCAATTAGTAACATTGCCAGAGAGTATTGGGAATCTGACTAAATTGTTGGATCTATATTTAAGTAGTAATCAATTAGTAACATTGCCAGAGAGTATTGGGAATCTGACTCAATTGTCGACTCTCTATTTAAGGTGGAATCGAACCCTTATTGGACTACCAGGTACTGTTTTGAATCTCTCAGAAGCCTGCACTGTCGAACTTTCTAATACAGGGCTATCAGAATCAAGTTTACAGCATTTAGGAGAAGCTTCGGCTGCCGAAGGGTACCAGGGTCCTAGATTCTCATATTCAATGCGAGAGCACAAGCTAGTCGATAACAAACCTCTAGAAGAAGTCTTAAAGGAAATGTACACGCTGCTTAAAAAAGAGGTGCCCGCTTTTCCCGATCTCGAAAAAAGATTGAATAGGGATGCGTTGAGCTTATGGCTAAATAAAATTTCGTACATTGGAGACTACAATGCCAAAGGAGATATACAAACAGCCTTAGTAGAAAAAACACTAAGCTTTGTTGAAAAGGCTTATGAGAATGCAGAGTTTGCTGAAGTATTTAAAGGCGTGATTTATGAAGCATCGACTACATGTGGAGATCGAATGGCGCTTTCGATTGTTCATTTGGGAGTAGCCCATCACCTTTCACAGATGGATACATCCAATTTGCCTATGTTAGGAGAGTTTTTAGTGAATACCGTCTGGGTAATCGAAATACTAGAGGAATGCGCCCAAAACAAGATTCCAAGCTTGCGCTTTTTTGATGAAGTAGAGGTTTATTTAGGCTACATTGTTAAGCTTAAGGATATACTGAGCCTTTCTGTTGCGATAGAAGATATGCTATATTTTGCTTGCAGCGCCCTCTCGGAAGAAGATTTGGCTGTTGCAGCAAACACTGTGGAAGAGAAATTAGCAAGTAGTGAGAAATACTCATATCTTGTCAAGAATGAAAAATGGATAGATGCTCTTAAAGAGCAGTTCCCGAGTGAAATGAAACAAATTGACAAAGCTAGATATACAGATTATGAGAATAATCCCGAAACTTGGGAGGTGAATTACAACACGGCTCTTATCGAGCTCTCAAAACAGGTGTATGCGTAAACTCACTTTCTCGCGATGTGGAATGAAATATGAGAATTTGCTCCTAGGGCTATATCAGCCGCTCCTTTTGTCATTTCATTTTGAGTATAGAGGTGATGAAGCAGGATGATGATAAAAGAATCTGGGTGAGAGGATTCGAACCTCCGCCCCCTTGCACCCCATGCAAGTGCGCTACCAGGCTGCGCTACACCCAGATATAAAAATTAAATAGAAGTAAGACCTTCGAACTGGAACTCAGATTTTTTGAAATCTTCCATTCCAATACGGGAGCACTCTTCAATGATTTTTTCAAGAGGGTCTCCAGGGTGCACTTCTGCAGCGTCAATATCTACAGTAATAGAAGCTGTAAAAGAAGTTCCATTGCGGATGCCTTTTACCTTAAAGTTGGCATACATGCCTTCTTTTTTCTTCGAGATGTTTTTAAAACGAACGAGATTGTTTTCGGCTAGATTTTTCATAGGAGGAGATCATAAAACGAACTCCTGGTTCTAGTCAATGTTGAAAGATTATGGGTAAAAGAATACTCTATCTACATGCAAACACTTGCCCCGCCTCAACTAGACGAAAACTGGAGGGCTCTTTTTCGGGAAGAGTGGTCCAAGGAATATATGTTCAAATTGGTCGATTTTGTAAGGGCGGAGCGGCAGAAATTTGAAATTTACCCACCTCAAGATCAAATTTTTAATGCTTTTAATCACACTGCTTTTGACAAGGTCAAAGTGGTCATGATGGGACAAGATCCTTATCACGGGGCTCATCAGGCGCATGGCCTCAGCTTTAGCGTGCCGCAGGGAGTTCCCAAACCTCCATCTCTAAAAAATATTTTTAAGGAGCTGCAGGCAGATTTAGGGATAACACCCCCTGTTGAGGGCTCTTTGCTCTCTTGGGCTGATCAAGGGGTCTTATTGCTTAATGCCACGCTCACTGTGCGAGCGGGAGCTGCCAAATCTCACCATGGGCACGGATGGGAGCATTTTACTGATGTTGTGATTAAGAAACTGTGTCTACGTACAGACCCTGTCATTTTTGTGCTGTGGGGTAAATCTGCTCAAGAAAAATGTAAGCACATTCTTGCCAAAACAGAGAATAGACATTTTGTGCTAACTGCACCTCACCCCTCTCCGCTTTCTGCACATACAGGTTTTTTTGGATGTAGACACTTTTCAAAAATTAACGAACTGCTTACAAAGCAAGGGAAAGAACCAATTAATTGGGTAATCTCATGAGCGATGTATCAGCAATTTCAAGTGCACACAAGTTACAATCCCAAAAAATGGTCTCTATCGAGACTCAAAAAGGGCCTAACCAGGTGAGCGAATCCAATCAGATGCAAAAAATGAATCAGCTAGAAGATGGCATGAAGCAGGTAGAACAGGGGTTTGCGCTTGTAAAAGAGATTGAGCAATCTCTCAAAGCGCAGCTTGAACAGCTCTCTTCTTAATAACAGGAGCCTCAGGCTTCTGTAAGAATGCGATTGAACTGATCTACTAACAGGATGGGCAGGATCCGCCTGACGGCGGGCAAGATAGGCTGTGGCGATTATACCAATTATGAAGAAACTGCGTTTGCCTGAAAGGCGATAGTGAACAAAGAGGACTCTTCTTCTGAAAAAGGACTCCTTTCAAGAGAAATCCAAACAAATTCCCTTTTTCAGAAGAAGAGTCCTCTTTGTTCATGATG
>JAJACO010000150.1 GCA_022601475.1 Chlamydiales bacterium | reverse complement strand
ATTTTCAAAACTATTGGTGTGGATATTCCACACCATAACGTTCAGGTTATCTGATAGTAGCACAACTTCGATTCGATCGCATACTTCCCTGTCACGCTCTTTTTTTTGTATAGATTTATTCTCCAGGTTAGAGAGGTCATTTTATACAGAAAAGTGAAATTGAAAAAGCATTTAAAAGGGGAGGGAAAGCACTTTTGGGACGTTGCATCCAGGCCACTCTAGTGGCCGGCAGTTGAGAGATCTCGAGCGAAGATAGTACATTGGTACAGCGAGAGAGAGAGATCTCTCAAATGGGGCAAAAAGGTTCCAAAACGGATGCAAGCTTGAGTTATGCAACGATCTCCTTTTGTAGCCCTAAAATCAAGACCCACATCTTCCATAATTAGATTACACGCTGTTCCTCCAATGAGAACGTATCTATCTGAGTAGTGAAAAAAGTATTTTTTAAAATAACCCAATCCTTTTACCATTCCATTTTCTCCATCATTTCTTGCAAGGCCATTTCAGTCCGTTCATCTTCAATTTCTTCCAAACTTAAATAAAGAGAACATGGATCAACGCTATCTTCTTCCGTAAATAGATTCGGAGCGTAGTGCCATATTTCTAACTCAGCTGTCGCACCTTCCGATATCGGAAGTAGTTCAACGCCTATCTTTTTCCAGTTCTTCCAATTCTCAGCACTGATCGCATAGACTGGAATAGATGGAGGACTCAGCATAGAACGCTCCGCTAATGCACTTAATCCAGCCTGTATTTTCGGCTTCTTTCCCCTAATCCAAACACGCTGCTTGATTGGATTGCGCAGCAGAGATCTTGTCTGGTTCCACAGCTCACGCTTGTCGCCTTCGAAGGACCAAAATCGTTCTCTTCCTTTTCGATTAGTCGTACCGATGCTAGCAGCTTCCAACTCATTAAGAGCTCGAATCAATGTCATGCGAGAGTATCCCAACTTGTCGATAAGTTCAAAAGCGGTGTAGCCTTCAGAAATAGTGTGATACAATGCATAAATGACTACTGCCTGCGTAGCGGGACTAAAGAGCTTTTGACTGGTTTTAGATTGCCGAAAATACTCGCGTAAATCAATCCCAAGATCTGGAAGATACATTTGGTTACCGGGAGCAATAAAGGGGATATGATGCTGAATAAGGCGCTGTCGATTGTAAGAGGAGATGGCTTCCTGAACATATATACAGCAGCCAGTCCAGTTCATCAGAACCTGTTTCCTGTGTTTTTTGACTACTGCAGGCGTCAAGACCGTCCCTTCTTTGGCAATCATGAGCAAACAAGGCTGTTTCAACAGTGTAATTTTGTAAAACTCATAGAAGTTCTTCAAAAAAAGAGCGATTTCGCCTTGGTCTTTCCATAAATGAATTTGTAACTGCACATCAAGCACTTCATAGAAATAGCGCTCTAGAGCTTCAATGATCTTGGCCAATAGATAGACCTCTTTTATGGTTTATAACCTTCTTTTTGCATTATAACATTACTAAAGTTATAGTGCAATATAGCTAAAAATTTTGCTTCGGGCGAAGTCGTAAGCTTCTCTAATACTTTTTCTTCTTCTTTTCCTATGATGCTTTTTTCTTTAGTCGTGAGATTTGGCCACCTTTACTACTACTATAAACGGCCAAATCGACTGGACAGAAATAGATTTGGCCACCTATATATTTTGATAGGTGGCCAAATCAAAGAAGCTTTCTCGGAGATTCTTGGAATTTTCCCTTAGTCTCACTACCTTCGACTATCTTTTGGTACACACGTTTACAAAAATGGGTAAAGAGAGATAATTGTCGCCATACAAACTCATAGCAAGATTGAAAAAAATAACGAAACGGTTGTATATACTCATCAACTGAACTTTGGGTTAACAGGCTTACAATGAAATTTATACAACTTCTAGTAATTGGAATTTTTATGACCTCTTTTGCATCCGCAGAACAAAAAGTAGTGCTTATTTCTGGTGCTTCAAGCGGAATTGGACTCGCTGCTGCAAAGGCTTTTTATGAAGATGGATGGAAGGTATGGGCAGGATATCGAACCTCTATTCCGCAAGAACTTCAAAATTTTGATCAAATACAGTTCTGTAAACTCGATATAACCGACAGTCAGCTTGTAAATGCAGCAGTAAAAAATCTTCTACAAAAGGGTAGAATCGATGTATTAGTCAATAACGCTGGCTACGGTCTAATCGGTTCGGCCGAATGCGTCACAATGGAAGAAGCGGAACAAGTTTTTGATGTGAATTTTTTCGGAGCACTTAGATTAATTCAAGCTGTTCTGCCCACGATGAGAGAACAGAAAAATGGGCATATCATCAACATCAGTAGTGGAGCTGGCATTGTGGGCAAACCCGGCCTTGATCTCTATGCAGCTTCCAAGTTTGCTCTAGAAGGACTGAGTGAATCCATGGCTGCGACCCTTGCTCAATGGAATATACAGGTATCTGTTGTTGAACCTGGATTTGTACAAACAAAGGGAGGGCAAAATTGTATTTATGGATCCAGGCCTTGCGAGGAGAAGCTTTATAGCAACCTCTCTCAAGGATGGAAAAAAATGCTTGCTTCTAGTGGTGGACAAGCTCCTGAAGCTGTAGGCCAACTGTTAGTGGAAATCGCTAATAATTGCGAACCTAACTCTCGCTATCAAACTACACCTGAGAGTACTGCAGGTCTTTCGGAAATTTTCGTTGATCCTTCAGGAAATTGCACTAAGGATAAAAATCTTCAACTTCTCAATTGGTTGATTCAAGAGCCAACTTGCAAATAGCTGCTTATCTTCGGTTATCTTTTGGCGGAGGATTGCCCAACCAAGAGGCTTTTTTGCCAAGCAGTTTGAATAGTTTTTCGGCACTAGATACATCTCGACGTGTGATGAGCGTAATACACGCTCCAGAGCGCCCTTGGCGCCCCGTTCTGCCAGCGCGATGCAGGTACGTATCTTGATCAAAGGGGAAGTGGTAGTTGATCACATGCGTGACATTTGAAAAATCAAGCCCCCTAGCAGCAATATCTGTAGCCACTAAATACTTAATCTTTCCCCTCATAAACTTGCCGGTAATCACCGAGCGGATGCTTTGATCCAATCCTCCATGCAAAAAGTCCACAGAGGATAAGTTCCGTTTAAGCAAGCGATTGAGCTCTTCCACCTCACGGCGAGAGTTGGCAAAAATAAGGCATTGCTTCACTTGCAATCTCTGCACAAGTTGCAAAATTTGCTCTTGTCTTTTGTGAGGATTGGGACAAAAAAGAAATTCGTGAGTGAGGTTTTCGGGCACAGGGTTTTTGCTAATTAAACTCACTTCCTTAGGCGAAATCATATGATTTTTTGCAATAGAGCGAATTTGAGCGGGCATTGTAGCCGAAAAGAGCAATGTTTGATGTTGTTGGACAAGACACTGAATAATAAACTCTAAATCTTCATAAAATCCCATTCCAAGCATTTGATCCGCCTCATCTAAGACAAGCGTTTCTACTTGGGTTAAATTAATAGAGCGAGAGTAAATAAAATCAATCAGCCTGCCGGGAGTAGCCACAAGCACCTGAACACCGTTTTTAAGTTTAGCTTTTTGTAACTCCATATCCTCCCCCCCAAAAAGGGCAAAGGAACTCACTTTTTTGATTTGTCCAATTTTTTGAGTTTCAGATGCATACTGCAGAGCCAATTCGCGGGTTGGCACAACAATGAGTGCTTGGATATGGGTGTTATTGGGATCCACTTTATGGCAAATGGGGATGCCGCATGCAGCTGTTTTTCCAGATCCTGTTTCTGCCAGAGCAATCAGGTCTTTTCCCTCTAAGACAACGGGCATTGTCTGAGATTGAATCGGAGTGGCCGATTCATAGCCCATTTCTCGGATCGCATCCATGATTAAGGGATCTAAATCAAATGATTCAAATTTTAGATTCTCTGTTTTATCCGGTTCCATATAATTCTTTTAACTGTTTTTACGGGGGTGAAGTGGGTAGCAAGAAACGAGCTTACTCGATATTGCCAATTGAAGATATATTTCTCTTTTTTTAAACAGATCTGCTTCCAGACTTGCTCAGCTGCATAGTCAGGTTGTAATACAACTCCTTTGACTTGTTTAAGCTCTTTTTGTGCAGCTCGATTGGCAAACTCTGTCGCTATCATCCCTGGACAGCTCACAAGCACATGCACCCCTTTCTCTTTAAGTTCTTCGTTAAGCGCTTGTGAGCTCATTGTCAAAAAAGCTTTTGCTCCTCCATAAACACTCATGCCCGGGCAGGGGTGATCTCCTGCAATGGAGGATATATTTACAATGACTCCCTCTTTTTTGGCTGCAATCAGGGTGCGCGCGGCCTCAAGGGTCAGCTCGAGAGCTGCCGCTCCATTCACCTCTAGAATATCCAGCTGTTCTTGGACGGGTATGCTGAGCGCATCTCCATAAATGGCAAAGCCAGCGTTATTGATCACAAGATCAGGTTTTTTTTGATGAATCAGGGCAACGAGCTTGGCGCGATCTTCCTTTTTAGAGAGATCTGCTAGGATTGTCTCTTGCGCATTGACAGATTTTGCAACTTGTTCAAGACGGGTTTGATCTCTTGCCGAAAGTATAAGAGGAATATTTTTAGAAGCTAGCAGGTGCGCTAAGTGTTTTCCAAGCCCGGAGCTTGCGCCTGTAATCAATGCCCGCTTAAAACTCATCCCTCCTCACCCGGATGATGGGGAGGGTATTTAACGCGGGGATGACTGGCTGCAAGCAGAGTTTTAACGATCGTTTGTTTAACAATACCGAGCTCTTCAAATGTGAGTAGCGATTCATCAAATTGGCCATCTTCCATTTTTTGCGCGATGAGGTTTTCAACAAGATCGTTCACGGTGGTCTCATTAAAAAGATCAAGACAGCGCGAAGCGGCTTCTAAGGTGTCTGCGATCATGACGATTGTAGATTCTTTTGTGCGTGGCTTAGGGCCGATGTAGCGGAAATCTTTGGCAATGACGGCCGATTTATCTCCACCTTTGAGCTCTAGCTGCTTGTGGTAAAAATAGTAGACCAAAGTGGTGCCGTGGTGCTCCTTAATGATATCGATAAACTGCTCTGGCAAGCTCATTTTACGCGCGAGGGCCACTCCCTCGCTCACATGAGCAATGATCACTTGAGTAGATTCAAGAGGAGTGAGCAGTTGATGCATGTCAATGCCACCCAACTGATTTTCTGTGAAATATTGAGGGTTAGCAAGCTTTCCAATGTCATGGTACTGCGTAGCTACACGGCAGAACAAACCATTTGCTCCAATGGCAGAAGCTGCCGCTTCTGAAAGATGTCCCACCACCATAGAGTGCTGATAGGTACCGGGCGCCTCAATCGATAAACGACGGAGCAATTCGTTACTCGGATCCATAAATTCCATCAGAGTAATATCTGTCAAAATCTGAAAAATGGATTCTAAAACCGGCAACAACCCCACGACAAGAACGGCTGTTAAGGCCATAAAAATAAAGGTGCTTGTTAAATCTCCCAAAATTGATAGAGAAAAAGCTGTGTTCTCATAGAGGTTGAATGCAAAAATCACCAAAAGACTGACAAGCCACGCTTTTGCACAAACAATAAACACCTCTTTACGTCTACGTATACCGCGTGCTGTCATGACAGCGACCATGGCCGTTAAGATGTTGATCACCAAAAATGGAATGCTCTCTACAGCAAGCGCCATCGCATAAATAACCGATAAAAAAATGATCGAAAAAGCCGCAATCCGCACATTCAATAGGCTAGAGAGCAAAATCGCAGCAAAAGGGACAAAGAGTGGAAAGCGAACAATTTCTACTAAATGCGTGGTGTTTTTCAATAAAAAGAGCTCTACTACTTTTGCAAACAAAAGAGCGAGTACCAAAATGGTCGCAAGCAGAGCCAGCTTTTTGTTAGAGAGAAAAATATCGTAGTGATTTTCTTTGATAAAAACGATGGCAATCGCTGACAAAAGCAGCGTCATTAAAATAGACCCAGCGAGCGTCACTGGATCGAGCAAGTTTCTTTTTTGATTGAGCTTCTCTTTCATCGCTTGCATCATAGAGATGTGGCGTGCACTCACCTTTTCTCCTTGGTCAATCAACCGCTCACCAGCTCTTATGCGGGTGAATTTTTCGGGGATTTTTCCCTGTGCAATCTTACGAATTGTATACTCTATACCTTGATCAATCTCAAAATCCCATACAAAGGGCTCAAAGTAACTAAGAATAAATTGAGAGATAACAGGAGGAATGCTCTCATCTGTAAAGATTGTCTTGCGGAAGCTAGAAAAAAACTGAGCAGGCAAACGAGAAGTTTCGGTGGCAGGCAAAAAAGGGTAAAAATTTCTTGCCGGAAGAGGCAGCTCTTCTGCAGGCAAATTGTCGATTCTCTGAATTGTTTTAAGGTCTGTAAAACGACTTTGATTGAGTCCATCGGTGACAAAGCTCAAGGCTAAAGCGAGATTTTCAAAACCACTCTCTTTATTGACTTGCTCCCACTTTTTACTCCCTTTCTCATCCTGGGTGATGTAGTACTGAAAGTCGGTCGCCATACGGTTGATTTGCTCATCGCGAATGCGCCAAATCGACCCAATCTCATGCGCAGTCTCCTGCCTAAGGATGATCGTTGCCTCCTCATCGGGAAAGGCAAAATCCACCTGCGCCACTACATATTTTTTTGCATCGCTTCCAAGATCTAATGTCTCTACAAGAGTCTCGCGAAAGTGCAAAAATAAAAAAAGAAATAGAGCAAAAAGACCCCCGATGATCAGACGGATGGTCATACTTCTATCAAAATAACTCTGAGTGCGAGAAAAGCGGAGCTCCCCAATATCGTCTTCAGCAAGGGGAGAACCATTTTCTGAGGATAAGTCATCCATTAAAAACGCTAGTAAACATTCCTTATCCCTCAGAATAGGGGATCAACCTGTTTTTAGCAATTGAGTTAAAAGCGCAGAGAAGTCCATAATTCTAATTATCATGAGTGAATACCAAGTTCTTGCCCGCAAATACCGTCCTCAAACCTTTGATGCTGTCGTTGCACAGACTGCAATTGTCACCACTTTAAAAAATGCCATTAAGCATGAACGCACTGCACACGCCTATCTGTTCTGTGGATGTCGAGGCACCGGAAAAACCACACTTGCCAGACTCTTCGCTAAAGCGCTCAATTGCAAAAACTTCTCAAAAAACAACGAACCTTGCAACACGTGCTCTTCCTGCAAAGAGATCGCAGGCTCTCATGCCATTGATGTGCTAGAAATCGATGGAGCTTCTCACCGAGGCATCGATGATATCCGCCGCATCAATGAGACTATTGGTTTTATGCCTACAAACGGGCTCTTTAAAATTTATTTAATCGATGAAGTGCACATGCTCACAAAAGAGGCATTTAATGCACTTCTAAAAACGCTTGAAGAGCCTCCTCCTCACGTCAAATTTTTCTTCTGCACAACAGAGTCGCACAAACTCCCCGCCACGATCCTCAGTCGCTGCCAAACATTCAATCTAAAACGGATTCCCACTCCCTGCATGCTCGATCAGCTCGAGCACATTGCAAAAGATATGGGAGCTCAGTGCGAGCGGCCTGCGCTTGAAATCATCACAAAGCTAGCCGAGGGAAGCTTGCGCGATGCGCTTTCTCTACTCGATCAAATCCTCGCCTTTGAAAGCGATACAATCTCTTCTCAAACTGTTCAGAACATCCTCGGCCTCCCCTCTCAAGAGCTTTTTTTTGAGCTCGACACCGCGGGGCTCAACAAAGACTTTACTGCTCCCTTTAAAATCGCAGATGAACTCTTTAGTTCTGGCAAAAACATCACCTATTTTTTAGAAGAGCTAACGGGCCATTTTCGCACGCACCTTTTACTCAAAAATGGATACAAAAAGCCCGAATACCAAGAAAGTAATAAAGCGTATCGACAAGAACAGCTGATTGAAATCTTAGAGATGACAAGCCAAACACAACAATCGATTAAACACGCGCCGTCAGAAAAAACAGCCATTGAGCTGCTGCTACTTAAAATTATCCGCACTCACAACCAAATTGCTTTAGACGTCCTTGTAGAGCGGTTAATCTCTCTTGAGAGCAAACTGAGCATCTCAGAAGATCCCATCCCAAAACCTGAAGAGATCCCCCCCCTAAAACCAAAACCCGCCCCAAAACCTGCAGAGATTCCTACCCCAAAACCGACACCTCCTCCAAAACCGACACCTACCCCAAAACCGACACCTACCCCAAAACCGACACCTCCTCCAAAACCGACACCTACCCCAAAACCTATTGCAGTCAACTCTACATCTTCTCCCAAGCCTGCACCGGTGGTTTCTTCTCAACCCCTCTCTATTCAAGAACAAAGTCGATTTGATACGGTGATGCGCTTTGCGGCAAAAGAATTAAATGGATCATTAAAAAAGGAGTAATTCTCATGGGTAGCGGCTTTGCTAAGAAGAAAAAAGAAGCTAAATTGATGCAGAAAAAGTTTCAGGAGATGCAAGAGCAACTCAAAGACGAAAAAGCTGAAGGTTCTGCAGGCAATGGACTTGTAACACTCACGCTCAATGGAGAGCACGAAATGCTCGAGCTTAAGATTAAACCAGAGTGCGTAGATCCAGATGATGTCGAGGGTTTAGAGGATTTAATCCGCGCAGCTTATAATGAAGCGGCTAAAAAGTTAGAAAAAAGCTCGATGGGAGATTTGGGTGGATTTCCAGGACTTCCGGGCGGCCTTGGCTTCTAGAACTCCTTCAAAATCGCCATTCCAAATATTGAACAAATGAGACCATTGAACAACTCAAGCTTTATGTCGTTTTGGGGTCCTTTTCGCCCCATTTGAGGGATCTCTCACTCTCTGTACCATATGTATAGTGCATTCATAAGATGTTTATCAACCCGAAGGTTAGGTTAACAGGATGGGCAAGATCCGCCTGATGACGGGTAGGATAGGCAGGATAAAATGATTGTTTAATCTCAAGATTTGTTCGATAAAGTGGTAGACTGCGTTTATGTCGCATCAGCGACATCATGAACAAAGAGGATTCTTCTTCTGAAAAAGGACTTCTTTCAAGAGAAATCCAAACAAATTCCCTTTTTCAGAAGAAGAATCCTCTTTGTTCATGGGCCTTTCAGGCAAACGCAGCTTCTTCATAATGGGTATAATCCTCACTGCCTATCCTGCCCGCCGTCAGGCGGATCCTGTCCATCCTGTTAGTGGATCAGTTCAATCGCATTACTCAGGTAAATAAGTTTAAGCCTCATATAATCAAAGATTTATTTTTCTTGGCGTCTTAGCGTCTTCGCGTTGATTAAATAGGTTGGTGATATAACTAAAATTTAAGTGATTTTGGCTATACAGAAAAAAGGTCGTTATAAGTAGGGGAAGATCTTCTGGAACGCCTTCTCTAAAATCCCCTCCACCTCAACAGGCGTCTCACACTTGAGTACCTCCACTGCAAGAGCACGCGCTTCAACAATCTTGAGATGCCGGATCACATTTTTCATGTAAGGAATCGATTGGGCGTTCACAGAGAGTTCATGGATACCTAGACCAAGTAAGAGAGGTGTAAAACGGGGGTCTGCGGCGATTTCTCCACAAACAGAGACCGGAATACCCGCTTTAATCCCCTCATCTACCACCATTTTGATCATCCGGATAATGCTAGGGTGCGCTGGAGTGTAGAGATAGCTCATCGAAGGATTGCCGCGATCAACTGCTAAAGAGTACTGAACAAGATCGTTTGTTCCTATCGATAAAAAATCACACTCCTTAGATAAAATATCCGCCGTAATAGCTGCTGAGGGCACTTCAACCATGCAACCTATTTGAATGTTACGCGCAAAAGGAATCCCTCGTTGGAGTAATTCCTCTTTTGCTTCTTCTACAAGCGCTTTAGCTTCGCGCAACTCAGAAACACCAGAAATCATGGGAAATAAAATGCTCAACTCACCAAAGGCGCTAGCGCGCAAAATGGCGCGGAGTTGGGTTTTAAACACGGTGGGCTCTTTTAACATCAGACGAATCGCTCGGCATCCAAGATAGGGATTATCCTCATGACGACTCACATTAAAATTAGCAAGCTTATCTCCTCCAATATCAAATGTGCGGACGACCGAGCTGTGCCCATCTACTTTTTCAGCTAAGCTGCGGTAAGCCATGAACTGCTCCTCTTCGGGAGGAAAGCCTTCGCACGCTAAAAAAAGATATTCGGAGCGATACAGCCCCACCCCTTCTCCCGCTATCAACGCATCTAGATCATTCGCTCTCTCAACATTGGCAGATAAACAGGTACGGTAACCATCGATTGTTTCTGTCTCTAAGCTACCCGCGTTTTGAAGACCTTTGGCTTTGATCTTCATCTTTTTCTGTTCAGCTCTAAAGTGTTTGAGTGTTTCTTTGTGCGGATTGATAATCACCTGTCCCGAACATCCATCCACAATCACTAAGGGCGGCACTGCAATTGTAAGATCGGGGAAATCTACATTCGAAACAAAGGGGATGCCTTTTGCACGGGCCATAATAGCTACATGCGAGGTTTCTGATCCACTACGTGTGACAAAGGCATCGATAACATCTGTATTTGCCTCAGCTGTATCTGAAGGTAAAATCTCGTGTGCAAATACAATAAATCGAGAAACGAGCTGAGACAATGTATATCTCTCATGTTTACGCAAGTGACCAATAATGCGACGGGAAAGATCTTGTACATCTTTGAGTCTCTCTTTAAAAAATTCATCTGTGACTCTGTAGAATTTCTTTTCGTACTCACCAATCACAGATTTAAAAACATACTCAGTGTTTTTACCCCGCTCCCGAATAGCCTCTTCCATCTCCACTGTCATCAAAGGGTCGTGCATGATTTCTAAATGCGCGCCCAGTATCGCAGCCGCTTCGTTGCCTCCCTCTTTTTGTAATCTCTGTTGTAGGGTAACTAAGTCGGTACGTGAACTTTTAAGAGCGCTATAATAGCGATCCACTTCATGATCAATTTTATCATCAGGGATACAAAACTCAGGAATATTCTCTTCTGCCACTGCAAAATAAAAAGGGCGCCCTATCGCAATACCAGGGCAGATCGGATATCCTTGAAGAGTTAATTCGCTCCCTACATTTTTTTTAGTAGCCAACAGTTCCCCCTTCACCAAATTTTTGCTCAAAAGCTTCGGTGATCTGATCCATTGTTTGTTGCGCATCCTCTCCCTTCACTTGAACCGTGATCAAGGCATTTTTATGCGCCGCTAGCATGAGAATACTCAAAATGCTCTTTGCATTAATTGTCTCTTTTTTGTAGGTAAAAAACACTTCTGATTTGGAATCTTGCAAAAGCTTCACAATGAGTGTGGCAGGTCGAGTGTGGAGCCCAAGCTCATTTTTCACCCTCACCTTGTTTGTCAGTGTATTATCTGTCATAGATTCGCTTGATTACCTTGTGTTTTTATAAACCCATCAACATAAAGTCGCACATCATTCCACACTTCTAACTTGACGACAATACCAAGACTTTTCTTTCTTTTTGCACAAAAGAAATTCCTAAACATTATAGATGTCCTCTAGATAAAAAATTAGCCATTCTAAAAAGGATGCAAAAGCTAAATTTTTACCCTTATTTTTACGGTCGATCAAATGGGAAAGCGTGCGTTCATGCTCCGCAAAAAATAGATTTCCAATCCCTCCCTCTGGAAGCCAATCCGTGCAAAAACACTGGTAACAATGCAGTCCATAAGACTCATAAAAAGGGATTAGGCTATTGGGATTCAATGCGACTCCTTCTGGATTAATTAAGGTGTCATCCGCTAAAAGGCGCTGTAGTCTTTGATAAATCCTCGCCATGTCTTTAGTAGGAATCATCCCTGTATCTGTGTACTTACTAAATCCGTCGTGAATGCGCAAAAAAGCCAAAAAATCAGAGGGGAGCACAACTCTCTCAAATCGATTGATTAAGCCCTCTATTTTCTCATCTGAAGCGGGAGGACTCCCTTGAAAAAAACCCATCCCATTCTTAAGAGAATACACCATGTGCACATCAAAAAAAGAGCTTTGATGCGTTTGTGTGGCAAAGATGCCGATTTCTTCGAGATTCTCAAAAAAATCGAGAAGCTGTCTTTCTAATCTGAGTCCTTTATCTGAATCATTTGGAATTTGAGAAAGCCAATAGTCCTGTGTAAACTCTATCCGATCTTGCACAGGCAAACGAGCAAGCTCAAACCATCCTCGTGGTAAAAATGGAATCAATTTTGAAATTTCTTCCCATTCTATCTCGGGTGATGCGTGCAGCGCGATCACCTTTTGAAAATACTGGCTCGAATAAAATTCAGGAAATTCTTCACTCATAGTCCAAAAAAGTATACAGTATTTTTGACTAAAATGAAACAAGCAATTCTTAATACAAACTTATTTTGGACACAGCAGCCTGCATTTTTGTACTCAATAGCTTTCTTACTGGGCTGTTTATTTGTACTGCAATCAGCTTGGGCTGCTATTCCTCTTCTATTACTTCTCCATCCACGCCGTGTTCTTAAGGTGATTTGTTTATTTTTATGCCCTCTGTTGATCTTCTCTCACATCTATATACTTCCTCCTACAGGCTCAGAACTAGAAGGTTTTTTTTCAATTCACTCCATCCAAGAGAGTAAAAAGTTTAGCGCAGGATGGATCTATAAAGGGGTTTTGAAAACAAAGCAGGGGAAACTACCGTGCACCGTTTTCTCTAAAAAATTTTTCACCCCAAAAAAAATCTACCAAATAAACGGAAGGGTACAAACACGTGATCGCATCCACTACACATTAAAAATCCAAAAACCTTGGGAGGCAACCTCTTCAAGGTGGAGTTTGGCCGAACTGAGACTGCATGCAAAACAAAAAGTGCGTCTATACATTCAAAAAAGGTATCCCCACAGTAGAGCGTGTGATTTTTTAACGGGCATCATCACAGGTCAGCTAGATAACCGTGTGATGCGTCAAGAATTTACAAAGCTTGGTCTGTCGCATATTATGGCGATCTCTGGCTTTCATTTTGCCCTGCTCACTTTGAGCGTTCATCACCTCTTACGTCTGTTTTTACCGCACAAAATCAAGACGGTGCTTTTGATGTTGTTGTTAACGCTCTATTTTCTGTTTGTTGGGGATAGCCCCTCTGTTTTACGCGCTTGGAGCGTGGCGATGATCTACTTTTCGGGACAACTTTTTGAGATGCGCTCAAATCTACTCAATTCTCTTGGACTTGCAATGCTTGTGTGTTTAATTTACAATCCCTTGTACGCCTGTTCTTTGAGCTTTCAATTGAGTTTTTTAGCTACAGCGGGAATCTTACTTCTTTTTCGTCCCTGCCAAGCGCTCTTCATGTTATGGCTTCCCAAACACCCGTTAAATCAACTCATCGATCAACCTTTTATTTGGCAACTGAAGTATGTTGTCTTATCCTATGTTCGCAACTCTCTTGCTCTCACCCTCTCCGTACATCTCGCTGTGCTTCCGTTACTTTTAAGCACTTTTCAACTGTTTTGTTTTAATAGCTTGCTCTACAATCTCTTTTTTCCATTTCTAGTCAGTTTAGCAATGGTGGTATTTTTGGTGGGCTTAGTTGCGGGAAGCTTTGTCCATCTACTCAATAGTTACTATTGTGAGTGGGTCTTATATATTTTAGAAAAGCCCCCTATCGAGCTCAAAACAGTCTATGTGGGTGAGATGCCCGGTTGGGTGCTCATGGGAAGCGTGCTATTGATTATAAGTGGAGCGTGTTTGCTGGAGATAAAAAAGCAAACAGAGCGTCTTCGCATCATGAATTTCTCCGCTCTTTATCATCTCTAAGGCTGTGCTAAGAGGAAGTGGTTCCACCTCGATCTGTTCTGTCTCATCAAGATTTTGCCCAACAAACTGAAGCTCTTCTGCTAAAAAAACATACAATTTCTCGTTACAAAAACCAGGCGTAGAATACATATCAAATAGATGAGTGATTTTGTTGGCGCGATACCCTGTTTCTTCTTCTAACTCACGCACAGCGCACGTGAGGGGTTGCTCATTTTTTTCTAAGGTGCCTGCAGGAACCTCCCACAAGATCTCTCCTACGACATGTCGATAGTTGCGAATTAAAATCACAGTCTTTGCATCAAGAAGTGGTAAGATCACAACAGCTCCGGGATGCTCAATGATCTCTCGCTCAACAAAGCCTCCTTTAGGATGCTCTACATCCACAAGAGCGACATCTACGCGCTTTCCATGATAGATCTCTTTGCGATTGCGATACTGCATTTTAATATTTTGCTAGGCGGCGGATTTCTGCCTCTAAATCACTCGGTTGCGGAAGCACTTCATTTTCTAAGGGCTTACTATAAGGAACTGGGCTGTCAAAACCACATACACGGCTAATAGGACCGTCGAGATATTCAAAAGCCTCTTCACTAATACGTGCTGCAATCTCTGCACCAAAGCCACAATTACGAGGCGCCTCGTGCACAATCAATAACTTCCCTGTCTTTTTTACAGAATTCAAGATCGTGACTGTATCCAATGGAACAAGCGTACGTAAATCAACAACCTCTACCGAAATCCCCTCCCGAGCGAGTTTTTCACAGATGCCAGCAGCCATTCCTACCATCATCCCCCAACAAACAACAGTGAGATCATCCCCTTCTCTTACAACTGAAGCTTGTCCAAAAGGAATAAGGGTCTCTTTAGAAGGCTCTTCTCGTGCGCAAAACTTCTGCTGCCTATAAAGCGCCTTGTGCTCCAAAAATATGACAGGGTTAGGATCGCGAATCGCTGTTTTCAACAACCCCTTTGCATCTGCAGCGTTACTTGGAACAACCACTTTAAGACCTGGACAATGGGTTAAAAAACCCTCGATACTCTGAGAGTGGTACGGTCCCCCTTGAATATATCCCCCATAGGGCAGGCGAATCACAATCGGAACTTCCCACTCACCATTAGAGCGATAGTAAATACTCGAAGCTTCGTTAAAAAGTTGGTTAATGCCTGTCCATACATAATCTGCAAATTGAATTTCGGCTACAGGTTTGTGAATTCCATCCATCGCCATCCCAATTGCCAATCCAATAATCGTTGATTCTGCAAGAGGTGTATTAAAACAGCGCTCCTTGCCAAATCTCTTGGTTAAATGTTGCGTGATACCAAACACCCCCCCTTTTCCATCCGCCACATCTTGACCAAAAACGACCACATTAGGATCGTGCTCCATCTCTTCTGTTAAAGCGTGATTGAGCGCATCCATGATCACAATCTTTTCTCCTCCCTCCACTTTTTGTTCCACAAGGGACATTGGAAGATCGAACGGCGCAAATACATGCAGGCGGCTACTCCCTTTTTCGGGGTATGGCAGCGCATCAGCTTCCACAGCTGCCCGCTCCACTTGCTCAAAAGCACTTAAGCGAATCTCTTCTAAAAGCTCTTTTGTTGCCACCTCTTGCTCGAGAAGCCATTTCTCGAAACTTGGAATGGGATCGCTCGCTCGCGCGGCTTGCTCATTTTGCTCTGTTTGGTATTTTTGAGGATTGTCACTATTGCTATGGGCTGCAAGACGGGGAACATGCGCCATTAAAAAGCTGGGTCCCTCTCCCTTACGCGTGTACTCACAAGCTCGATCCATCGCATGAAAGAGAGAAGGAAAATCAGAGCCATTCACCTCTTGCACGAGCATTCCTTGATACCCTTTGGCAACCTCAAGAATGCTCCCTCCGGCTGTCTGCTCTTCAACAGGAACAGAGATCGCCCACCCATTATTTTGGATCACAAAAATTACAGGGAGCTTATGAATGGCAGAAAAATTGAGCGCTTCATGAAAATCTCCCTGAGAAGTGGAGCCTTCTCCTCCCGAAACGTAGACAACCTCATCTCTCCTCAAGTTTTTTATTGCAAGTGCCTTACCAACAGCATGCAAGAACTGGGATCCCACCACACTCGACTGACAAATCACCCGCTTCTCTTTATCGGAATAGTGATGAGGCATCATACGCCCACTCGAATGGTTTTTGGTCGCTCTTCCTAAAAATACTCCAAAAAGTTCGGTAAGATTACATCCAATGCCAAGCGCAAACCCTTGATCGCGGTAGTAGGGAAGACCCCAGTCTTTACCCGATTTAAGCATTTGGGCACAGGTGACACCCACAAGCTCGTGCCCAGCAGCAGAGAGCTGAAATGTGCCCCCTTTATTTTGCTTGGCAAGCTTTGCCATTTTTTCGTCCGCAAAACGAGAAAGATGAAGCAACTCCAAGATGCGAAGTGCTTTTTTGGTTGTGACTTTGGTAGATAACATTGCCCCCTCCTACTGACTCTAAAAATTATGCAGAATCAGAAAAAAATGATTTAACCTTTTTGATGAAACTTTTTTTGCGCGGTAAATTATCGACACCCTCAGTCTTGCCAAATGCTTCTAACATTTGCCTTTGCTCATCGGTGAGATGAGTGGGTGTTTCAACAACCACCTGAACCAAAAGATCTCCAGTTCCTCGCCCATGCACATTTGGAAAACCTTGGTTGCGCACTCTAAATACTTTACCACTTTGTGTTCCTTCGGGGATGGTGAGACGGCACGTCTCGGAAAGAGTTGGAATCTCTTTTTTCACGCCGAGTGCAGCCTCTGCTATCCCTATAGGTAACTCAAGAATTAAGTTATCGCCCTCTCTTTCAAAAACAGAGTGTTGTTCCATATTGATAAAGACGTATAAATCTCCTGGCGGCCCTCCGCCATCACCCGCATCGCCATAACCAGACATCTTAAGACGCATGCCTGTGTCCACACCTGCGGGGATGTGCACTTTAACATGTTGCTTATCTTTGATGCGTCCTTTTCCGCGACAATCTAAGCAAGGATCTGTAATGACCCTGCCCTCTCCGCTGCATTGTGAGCAAGTGGAAGACATACTGAAAAAACCACGCGTCTGAAACACCTGACCCGCTCCATGACAGCGAGGACACTCTTTGACACCGCTCGGAGTGGCCGCTCCAAGTCCGCTGCACGTTCCACACGCCATATAACGTGTTAAAGCGAGTTCTTTCTCAACTCCCTTGGCAGCCTCTTCAAAAGAAACGCGAATAGTCGCTTTTTTGCTCGCTCCCTGACGAGCATGAGAACCTCCTGCAGAGCGCCCTCCTCCTCCAAACAGAGCATCAAACATTGATTCGCCGCCGCCGCCGCCTCCACCGCCGCCGCCAAACGCTCCCATAAAGGTGCGCAGAGCCTCTTCCATAGAAGAGAACCCAGCAGGGCCACCCTCCGGACCTCCTCCGGCTCCCGCAAAAACACCTTCTTTTCCGTAGCGATCGTACATTTCTCGCTTTTTGGAATCGCTTAAAACTTCATACGCTTCTGAAACTTCCTTAAAGTGAGCTTCAGCGCCTGGGTTATCGGGATTTTTGTCGGGGTGGTATTGAAGGGCTTTTTTGCGATAAGCTTTTTTGATCTCATCTTGGGAAGCCTCTTTTGAGACCCCTAAGATCTCATAATATTCCATCTGCGTTTCCATTTATCGATTGCGGTATTTAGCAGCAGCTTTAGACTTAGCTCTTTTTTTGATAGAGGGCTTATCATAATAGCGATGCGCTTTTGCGGACTTCATCACACCTTCTTTATCAAGTTTTTTCTTAAGGGCGCGGAGAGCTTTCTCGATGGTTTCTCCAATTCTAACTTTAACACTCGACATAAATTTTTATTCCTTTTGAATTCTTGTACTAAGACATGGGGAGATTTTAACAAAGTGAGCTGAATAATTCAAGTTTGCCTTTTTATGCGCAGGGCAATCGCGCTGTAATATTTTTTTGATAATGCGCATACCTCTAACATTAACCTGAGTTTCTAAGAGTTAATATAATCGAATTCAACTTTTAATCGCGTCCTTTTGATAAGGAGAGGTGCGTAAGTAAATTAAATTCAAATCTTGATTATGTCCTTTTTCAAGCTTCTTCTGAGTCAAGATAGCTAAATGAAAGGGATCTGGATCGCTATTCTCAGGTGTACACACACTCTCGCACTCGCGCAAGTACTCATCTAGCATTTCTTGAGGAACTAATTCTGGAGAATTGACAGGAGAGATCTCTCCTCCTGTTTTTTCTTGGATAAGCACATAAAATCCACCCATCCGCGCATCGATCACAGAAGCAAACCTTCCCTCTTTTTTGGAAACAAAGCTCTCAAGAGAACAAAACCCAATTAGAGGAAGGGCGCGAGGAAATGCAAGTCCTTTAGCCGCAGCCACTCCCACCCGTGTTCCCGTAAAAGACCCAGGACCTACTCCAACGGATACAGCGGTAAGCTCGGCAGGAGAAAGCTTAAGTTCCTTAAAGCCAAGCTCTATACTTGTCATTAAATGAGAAGAGCTTTGATACCCAACAGGTAAAGATAAATTTAAAAGAACGTGAGCCCCCTCTGCAAATACAACCAGAGATTTTTTAGTACTTGTATCAATAATGAGTGTGCACATACATAACTACATTTTTTTTTATCTATTCGAAAGAAAATAAAAGGATATGATATTCTAAAGATTGGATTAAAGTACAGCTCTGCCACCCACCCACTTGCATCTATAGGAGGGCATTTGTTAGACTTTCGACCCTATTTGATAGACTTAATGGGCAGGCACATTGGAAAAAGATTACAACCCTCATGACACATTTGAATCAGAACTTGAAGATGCTTTTGACGAAGTTCTTGATGCTCAAGAAATTATAGATCCTAAACTCCCCAGCAAGGTGTTTGTTCTTCCGCTAAATCGACGCCCTTTTTTCCCGGGAATGGCCGCTCCTGTCCTCATTGAACCGGGACCTTTTTATGAAGTTCTCAAAACAATTGCGAAGCAAGAAGACAAATATATCGCCCTTGTTTTGACAAAACAAGAGAATGCGAACATCAATAAAGTGCGCTTTTCTCAACTATTTGACGTGGGAGTGCTCGCTCGCATCCTAAGAATCATCCCAATGGAAGGGGGTGGAGCTCAGGTGATCTTAAACATGGAACAACGTGTTGAGTTCTTAAAACCAATTAAACACAAACACCTCAAAGCTGAGGTGCGTTACCATTTTGAGACCCCCGAAATTTCAGATGAAATCAAAGCTTATTCGGTAAATATCATTTCGGTCATTAAAGAGCTTCTCAAACTCAACCCCCTGTTTAAAGAAGAGCTGCAAATTTTTTTAGGTCACTCAGATTTTACAGAACCGGGGAAACTTGCTGATTTTGCTGTCGCTTTAACAACCGCGACGCGCGAGGAGTTGCAATCAATACTCGAATCATTTGATATGGAAATACGTATCAACAAGGCTCTTGCTCTTCTAAAAAAAGAACTAGATCTAAGCCGCCTGCAAAGCAACATTAACCAAAAAATCGAAGCCACAATTACCAAGAGCCAAAAAGAATATTTTTTGCGTGAACAGCTGAAAACAATCAAAAGAGAACTCGGCATTGAAAAAGAAGAAAAATCGATTGATACCGAAAAGTTTGAGCTCCGTTTAAAAAAACGAACCGTTCCAAATTCTGTCATGGACACCATCCAAGAAGAGATGGACAAGCTCCAAACTCTTGAATCCTCTTCCGCTGAATACGCGGTGTGTCGCAACTATGTGGATTGGCTCACAATCGTTCCTTGGGGAATGTTTAGTAAAGAGCGGCACGATTTGGTCAAAGCAGAAGCTATTTTGCATAAAGATCACTACGGTTTAGAAGAAATCAAACAAAGAATTTTAGAGCTAATCAGCGTGGGTAAACTCACGGGAGGACTCAAAGGAAGCATTATCTGCCTAGTAGGACCTCCGGGAGTTGGAAAAACAAGCATCGGAAAAAGTGTGGCGCGTGCACTCAATCGAAAATTTTTTAGATTCTCTGTCGGAGGAATGCGTGATGAAGCTGAGATTAAAGGGCATCGACGCACCTACGTGGGGGCCATGCCAGGCAAGCTTGTTCAGGCGATGAAACAAACTCAAAGCATGAATCCTGTCATCATGATCGATGAAGTGGATAAAATGGGCATGAGCTACCACGGGGACCCAGCCTCTGCCCTATTAGAAGTTTTAGACCCGGAACAAAACTGCGATTTTTTAGATCACTACCTCGATGTGCGAGTGGATTTGTCGAATGCGCTTTTTATTGTAACAGCAAATATGATCGACACAATCCCTGAGCCACTGCTCGATAGAATGGAAGTTTTACGGCTTTCTGGCTACATCATGGAAGAAAAAATCCAAATTGCCAAAAAATATCTGTTGCCGCGTGCGCGTAAGCAAATGGGACTGAAGGCTGAAGATGTTTCGTTCACCCTCGATGCCTTACGCACGGTTATCAATGGGTATGCAAGAGAAGCTGGAGTGCGTAGTTTAGAAAACTACCTCAAAAAAATCTTACGTAAAGTGGCGCTTGAGGTTGTGCGTGGGCGAGAAAAGGGGCGTCGCAAAAAGAGCCTAAAACACGCTATCTCTAAGAACAATCTCATCAGTTATATTGGAAAGCCTATCTTTTTAAGCGACCGTTTTTATGAAAGAACACCTGTAGGTGTAGCTACAGGACTTGCATGGACCTCTCTTGGAGGAGCAACGCTCTATATTGAAACAATCAAAGTGACCTCCGAGAGAACAGAAATGACCCTCACGGGTCAAGCGGGGGATGTGATGCGCGAATCTTCGCAAATTGCCTGGAGTTATATGCACAGCGCGCTTCATCAATACGCTCCTGGACATACTTTTTTTGAGAAATCACATGTGCACATTCACATTCCAGAGGGAGCCACGCCTAAAGATGGACCCTCAGCTGGAGTGACAATGGTTACAGCGCTGCTCTCTCTTCTTCTGGACACTCCTGTGTTAGATAACTTAGGGATGACAGGAGAGCTCACCCTCACAGGACGCGTCCTCGGCATCGGTGGTATCCGAGAAAAACTCATTGCAGCGCGTCGCTCCAAGCTTGAAATTCTTATTTTTCCCAAAGACAATCAACGGGACTATGATGAGCTTCCCGACTACTTAAAAAAAGGATTGGAGGTGCACTTTGTTGAGCACTACAACGAAATATTTCATCTTGCATTTCCGGAGTTAAATGCATGAGTAGTTGGAAAGAGTATAGCAGCCAAAAAATCATCCCCCCAGAACAAATCGAAACAGTTATAGGACGGCTCAAATCTCAAAACAAAACAATTGCAACTCTTAACGGTTCTTTTGATCTTTTGCACGCAGGGCACATGTATATGCTCTATGAGGCATCCAAGCGCGCAGATATACTCCTCTTGGGCGTGAACAGTGACGCCTCGATCAAGAGTTACAAAAGTGCTCAAAGACCGATCATTCCGTTAAACTACCGTTTAGAAATGCTCTCGGCAATTGGCTTTATCGATTACATCTCTTGGTTTGATGAGCCCGACCCCAGAGCTTTTTTGCAAACAGTTAAGCCACATATCCACGTCAATGGCATCGAATATGGGACAGAGTGTATCGAGTCCACTCTCCTTAAAGAGATGGGAACTCAACTCCATCTTGTAGACCGTATTCCGGGGCTTGCCACTTCTGAAATCATCGAAAAAATCGAGCACGCATGCGTTTAATCTGTACCATCACAGACAAAGAAAATCAAAATCCTTACGCCTTTTCCTATTTTCTTCTTAGCCAGGGGATCGAGAACACCTGCGAAGAAATCCCCTCAGAAGAAGGAGATATCACCTCCTGTCGAATTTGGATAAATGACGAGGATTGTGTTGAACAAGCACAAGCTTTATATCGAGAGTATCAAACGAATCCTTCTGATTCTCGCTACCGAAAACACTACGAAGAGCATACCATTCGATCACAAAAAGCGCCTATTGAGCAAAAGCCTATCCGCCAAAGGCAACGCCGCTTTCTCTCTCCAGCCCCCTATGGCCCTGTGACAATCGTGATTCTTTTAACAGCCATTACTCTATTTATTTGGGCTCAATTTGAAAGAGGAATCTTGGTTCCTCCCAAAATCTCAGGAGTTGTGCAAGCGCCTCTGCTCTCTAATGTTGAACAAAACTTGATCTATGATTTTCCCACTTACTTTGCAATCCGAGATGAGCTGTATAAAGTCTATACTCCCAAAGAAATCGAAGCAAAAGAGCCTCCTTCTGCCCAGGCGAGCCAGCTCATTCAAAACTTGCGCAAAACACCTGTATGGATGGGGATTTACGATCGATTTATTCTTCATTATCGCAATCCAGACATTCCTTTGAGTTATGAGGGACCTCTATTTGAAAAAATTGGCCAGGGAGAGGTTTGGCGTCTATTTACCCCAACATTGCTGCATTTTGATCTGTTGCACATATTCTTCAACGTATTGTGGTTTATACTTTTAGGAAATCAAATTGAATTTCGGCTCGGCTGGTTACGCTATCTAATCTTAATTTTGGTCACAGGAGTTATTTCAAATACAGCGCAATACCTGATGAGCGGCCCTTTTTTTATGGGTCTCTCGGGAGTTGTTGTGGGCTTAGCTGCCTTTATTTGGGCGCGACAGCTAAAAGCCCCCTGGGAAGGGTACTTACTCCATCGCTTTACTCTGATTTTTTTAGGGATTTTTGTGGTGGGAATGTTTGTATTACAAACAATCTTTTTCTTTTTACAGATCTTGGGGAATTTTGAACTCACTATTGGGATTGCCAATACAGCGCATCTTACAGGAGCGCTTGTAGGGTATTTACTAGGACAGCTCCGTTTTTTTTCAACCTTTCCCAAACACAACCATTAAAGGCCATCTATGTCAAATGATTTATCCATCGGAGAGAATTTCCCACCATCTGGAATCGACAATCCCACCTATCAACTGCTAGATCGCGCGCGCACTGCTGCTAAAATTTTTACGGCTATATCCCTTGCACTGTTTGCATTATCTATTGTGTTTATTGGTCTTGCTCAAGCAAGCTATATACACCCTATCGCTTGTATGTATACTTTTAGTGGTTGTATTGGATCTTTTCTTATGAATGTTGTGATTCACTGCTACCAAAAGCGAGTGGCAAAAAAAGGAGGTGTTGAACTGGATCTCTATTTTGCAGAACGTGAACCACTCCCGGAAAGAAAGAAAAAAGAAAAATCTGAATAATGTCTGTAAGAGATCTCATCATCCTCGGTTCTTCGAGCCAACAACCCACACGTAAACGCAATCACGGAGCATACCTTCTTCGTTGGAACGAAGAGGGATTGCTTTTTGATCCCGGCGAGGGAACTCAGCGGCAATTTATCTTTGCAGGAGTGGCTCCACCCTGCGTGACACGCATTTTTGTCAGTCACTTCCATGGTGATCATTGCCTAGGACTTGGATCCATGCTCATGCGACTCAATTTAGACAAAGTGACACACCCCATACATTGTTATTACCCCGCGAGCGGAAAAAAATACTTCGACCGGCTGCGCTACGGAACGATTTACCACGAAACCATCAACGTAGTTGAGCACCCTGTCTCCAAGGCAGGACTTGTAGAAGATGACGGCAAATTTCGCATTGAAGCTGCCTTTCTCGATCATGGAGTAGATAATATTGCGTGGAGAATCACAGAGCCTGACACGCGCAAATTTTATGGCGACAAGCTCAAAAAAGCGAATATTAGAGGGCCTCTTGTTAAAGAGATCGAAAAAAAGGGGGAGATCGAAATTGAAGGTAAAAAGACCTTACTCGATGAAGTGAGCTGGGTGCGCAAAGGAGAGAGCATCGCTGTAATCAGTGACACTAAAATGTGTCCAAGCACTCTAGAGATTGCAAAAGAAGCGAGACTTCTTTTATGCGAGAGCACCTACCTAGAAGAACACAAGCTCTTAGCTCAAAAACATTATCATTTAACCGCCCGCCAAGCCGCCACCATTGCCAAACAAGCGGGTGTCAAAAAGCTTATTCTCACCCATTTTTCTGCGCGCTACCTCTATCCTCAAGCGTTTGAAAAAGAAGCGCAAGAAATTTTTCCTAACACCGAGGCAGCAGAAGATCTCAAAGTTTTTCTAATTCCAAGAGATTCTTAAAAAGAGTATGCTGAGGGGATGATCAAAGCAGCCCATCAGTTTCTCGACTATCTAAAAGGGGTCAAAAATGCCTCAGAGCACACTTTGCGCAATTATGCAATCGACCTTAACTCTTTAAAAAACTACATCGAAATAAATGAGCTCAAAACACCTCCAGAAGATTTATCTCCCAAAATCAACTATATGCAAACGCATGAAGAGCGTGCTTCTACAAAAGACGACTCTCTTATTCTTTCACAAATTGATCGCAAATTACTCCGTCGCTTTCTTGTCGATCTCGTCGAAAAAAAGAGCCATAAATCCACCATTGTAAGGCGTCTATCCTCTCTACGTATGTTCTTTAAATTTTGTGTCCAAAAAAATTTAACTCCCAAAAACCCCGCCGAAAATTTAGAAAGCCCTAAGCTTGACAAACGCATTCCCACCTCTTTGAATTATACACAAATTCAGCACCTTTTTGACCAGCCCGATAGAGCCACCTATTTAGGTTTTCGCGATCGATGTATCATGGAGCTTTTTTACAGCTCAGGATTACGTGTCAGCGAACTTGTGGGACTCAACCGTCTAGACTTCGATCCAAAAGGTCTCCTCATTAAATTACGCGGCAAAGGAAAAAAAGAGCGGGTAGTTCCGATTACAAAAAATGCCGCGGATTGGATCACAGCCTACCTTGAGCACCCTGAAAGACATAAAGATATGGATGGACATCTTGCCGAGATCGATGAAACAGCGATCTTTTTAAACCGCATCGGCACCCGTCTCACACCCCGTTCGGTGGATCGAAAATTCGATAAATATCTTACTACAAGCGGCCTAGCGGGCAAGGTGACTCCTCACACCATCCGTCATACCATCGCAACACATTGGTTAGAGAATGGGATGGATCTCAAAACGATTCAGCTCCTGCTCGGGCACACCTCTCTTGCCACTACCACTCTCTACACTCAAGTTTCCTCCAAATTAAAAAAAGAAGTATACGACAAAGCACATCCTAGAGCTTAGAGTGAGACCGTTGCATAACTCAAGCTTGCATCCGTTTTGGAACCTTTTTGCCCCATTTGAGAGATCT
>JAJACO010000015.1 GCA_022601475.1 Chlamydiales bacterium | reverse complement strand
ACCACATAAACATTAATTTAATATTAATATAGGAAGTTTTTACTAAAAAATAAATTTTATTTAATAGCTAGTATGAGATCGTTGCATAACTCAAGCTGAATACTACTCGGGACAGTGCAGCGTCAAAAGCCGACGAAGATCCTTTAAGGCTTTCGGATAAAAGTTTTCTTTAAGCGCTACCTGCTCGGCATTGCGCAAATACGCCCAACAGCTTTTATAATCGTGCCGCTGTCCATGCAAAATAGCGAGATAGTACTCCACAACAGCATCATTAGGATCTATAGCATGGTAAGCCTTTAAAACCTCAATCGCCTCTTTTGCTCGATTGAGCTGAATCCAAGCGACGGCAAGCTGATGTAGCCCATCGCGAAATTCTGGGTATTTTTTGACAATTTTTTGTAACTCAGCTTGTTTAGCAAGAATAGAGGCGCGCGTTTCATCAACGAGCAAAAATACAGAACGAATTCCATCTAAATCCACCTTTCCTGCCAAATAGTCTTGGGCTATGTGGTGGATGCCCGATTCAATCCCTACAAGCAGCGCTTTACCCTCTTCAATGCGCTCAGTTAATAAAAAGCTGTAGCCCAAAAGCTCTTTGACCAAGGGGTCATCGGGCATATAAGGAAGCGCTTTTTGATATGCATCGGCAGCTTTTTGAAAATCTCCCCTGTATAGATAGATAGACGCTTGGTTCACGTGAGTCATCCCTATCACCTCTTTAAGGGTACGCACTTCAAGCTCTGCATTATTGACACTCAAATAGGTTTCGTTAGGAAAATGGACACCGCGTGCTGTTGTTTCGATATTCACAAGCAAATTTTCGTCTCGATATCGGATATAAATATGTCCGGGCGGAGTGATAATTTCTAAAGGGAGATCAATTCTTTGAGCAATGGCCAAATAGAGCGCTGTCACCCCCAAACAAACCCCCAAATGGTTGTCCATAACAGAGGGCAAAAAAGTGTAGAGATCGATATTTTCTACATAAACCGAATGAGGAGGAAAGCGAAAATGCATCTGATCAAAAATTAAGCGGTTCGTCTCATGAATTTTTTGTTCTGGTGTCGCATTTTTAGGAAGCTTTGCCAAAATCTGCAATGCCATTAAATCGAGCATGGCTGAATAACTTCTCGCCTGAAAGCACTCATCTTCTTTTCCTTGCATCTGGGATAAGATCAAGGCCTTACCCAAGTCGATCTCATCGGTGGATAAATCGATCACCCCTTCCTCGCTCTGCACCAAATACCCATCCAATCTGCGATTGGGCAAACTGGAGGCTAAATGCTCAACAAGTCGAATATCTCTCTCTGTAAATTGCTCTGCAGCCCCTTCAAGACGATTGATTAGAGTGGGTAAACAAGAAATTGTTTGAAAAGAAGGGATCTGTAAAAGAGAACTCACACGCGCAAGAGCCGCATCCGCTTCCTCTGTACCAGGGTAAAGCTCATAAAAAGCAAGAGCTTCTGGCACAGCCTGCGGATCTAAACTATTATAGAGAGCTCTTAGAGAACTCCCCTGCAAGGGAAGTGCTCCGCATAGCAGAAGAATTAAAAATTTTTTCATTCACCCGGATGTACTTTGTTTAAACCATTTAGAGCTGCAATGCGATACCCTTCCGCAAAGGTAGGGTAATTAAAGACTTGGTTTACAAAATAGTTCAGCTTCACACCAAAGGTCATGGCCACTTGGCCAATATGAATCACCTCTGTTGCATTCCTACCCAATATATGCACTCCCAAAACCTCTAAAGTCTCTTTATGAAATAGGATTTTAAATAATCCAAGATGACTACTCCCAGCTATATGCGAGCGAGCTATCTCGTAATAATATGCACGTCCTACCTCATAAGAGACACCTTTATTTTGTAGCTCTTCCTCAGTATAGCCACAGCATGAAATTTCAGGAATGGTATAAATTCCCAACGGAAATAAGGTAGGGAAAGGCTGAGTGCTCAACTCAAAGGCGTGCCTTGCAGCCAACCTTCCCTGCTCCACACTTGTAGAGGCTAGAGCTGGATAGCCAATCACATCACCCGCAGCATAAATATGGGGAATATTTGTCTGAAAGTATTGATTAACAGGAATATACCCTCTTTCATTCAACCGCACCCCCGCTTTTTGAATCTCTAGTCCCTTCACACCCGCCTCTCTACCTAGGGCGTAAAGCAAAACATCCGCTTCAAAAACAGATCCATCTTCACATATGACACGCGCTCCCTCGGAAATACGTTCCACTTTTTCAGGCACTTTATTGGGAGCAAACTTCAATCCTAATTCTTGCAACCCCACCTGAAGATGCGTTCCAATTTCTGCATCCAGCCCCGGCAGTAAACGCTCCTTTTTATCCAAAATTGTGACCGAGCACCCAAGAGCTGCAAAAAAACTTGCATACTCAGAGCCAATCACACCGCCCCCTAAAACAAGCATTGAGCGAGGAACACAGTTGATCGATAACAAGCGTGTAGAATCTAAAATAACCTGATCATCAAACGGAATATGCATGGGATTTCTAGGCTCAGAACCCGTTCCAATCAGAGAGAATTCAAATTCAATTTGATAAACATCCTCTCCCTTGTCATTTTGCACAATCAGCTCATGATCCGAAATAAACCGGGCAATTCCCTGTAAAAATTTGATTTTATTTTTTTTGAATTGACGGAGCAAAATCGACCGCTCTCCCTCCAAAACTGTTTTTAGTCGATAGTTTAAGTCATTAATCGTCACCTCGCGCAAGCAACTCGAACCATAAAAACTTCTTTCATTGTAACGGGATAGATCGATGATCGCTTCACGCAACGACTTCGATGGAATTGTTCCTGAATTCAGGCAATGTCCTCCCGGAACAAATCCTCGCTCCACAATTGCGACGGTTTTTCCTAGCTTAGCTGCCTGAATAGCCGCCTTTTGCCCTGCTGGGCCAGATCCAATCACTGCAAAATCAAGTTTCAACTTTTCCATAAGCATATTTTGCATTGCAAGATACATGCCATCTTGATATAGTCTTCTCTCTATTCATATAGGAGATTTACTATGTCAAAAAAGTGTCAAGTCACAGGAAGAAAGCCCTCTAAGGGCAAGACCTACACCATCCGCGGAATTGCAAAAAAGAATAAAGGGATCGGACTCAACATTGTCGGCAAAGACTCTCGCCGTTTTTTGCCCAATATTTTCAAAAAACGTCTTTGGTTTGCCGAAGAGAATCGCTTCATCTCTCTTAAGCTCACTCCCGCTGCATTACGTACCATCGATAAAAAAGGTCTAGGCCCTGTAGTTCGCGAAATGCGTGCAAAAGGACAAAAAATCTAATCTGAAGGTGGGCTCATGCCTACACCTCTGCTCAATTTACGTCACTTTCTCAAAAGGTTACGTGATGAAGATGAAATCATCGATGTTTACGAAGAGGTAGACCCAGATCTAGAAATCGCTGAGGTGCACAGACGTGTGGCTGCAGCAGATGGCCCGGCTTTATTTTTTCACCGGGTCAAAAATTCCCCTTTTCCAGTTGTTACCAATCTTTTTGGCTCCAAAAAAAGAGTGGATCTAGCCTTCCAAAACCGACCCGAAAAGGTGATTGCCTCCCTAATAAATATCCTCACATCCGAAGCGCCTCCAACCCCATCCACGCTTTGGAAACATCGCTCCACGCTCAAAAATCTTCTCTCTTTAGGAACCAAAAAACAAAGAAAAGCTCCTATCAAAGCCAATTGCATGAGCCCTCCTGACCTAGAAAAACTCCCTCTTCTTAAAACATGGCCGCTGGATGGAGGGCACTTTGTGACACTCCCGCTTGTCTATACAGAACCCCCTGGAGGCGGTCCTCCCAACCTTGGCATGTATCGCATCCAACGCTACGATAAAACAACAACAGGTCTACATTTTCAGATTCAAAAGGGGGGCGGTTTTCATCACCATTCAGCCGAACTCAAAAATCAAGCGCTTCCCGTCTCCATTTTTATCGGAGGAAGCCCCGCCCTCATGCTAAGCGCCATCACCCCTCTGCCCGAAAATGTCCCCGAAATTTTAATGTGTGGCCTGTTGCAAGGGAAAAAACTCTCTACAACCTCTTCTAAGCACACACCCTATCCTCTCATCTCTGAATGCGAATTTGCTCTTGTTGGCACAGCTCCTCCTCACATTCGAAAACCTGAAGGGCCCTTTGGAGATCATTACGGCTACTATAGCTGGACTCATGATTTCCCTCTCTTTGAATGCGATGCGATCTACCACCGCAAAGACGCCATCTACCCAGCTACTGTAGTGGGAAAACCGAGGCAAGAAGACTTCTATATTGGCGATTACCTCCAGGAGATGCTTTCCCCCATCTTTCCAATTGTGATGCCTGGGGTAAAAGATCTCTGGAGCTATGGCGAAACAGGTTTCCATTCTCTTTCAGCAGCAGTTGTCAAAGAGCGTTATCACCGCGAGTGCATGGCTTCTGCCTTTCGCATCCTAGGCGAGGGTCAACTCTCTTTAACTAAATTCCTCCTGCTTACAGATCAACCCGTTAATCTCCGTAACTTTAAACAAACGCTCACAGCTACACTCGAGCGTTTTTCTCCAGAAACCGATCTCTTTATCTTCTCCAACTTAAGCCTAGATACCCTCGATTACACCGGTCCCGAGCTCAATAAGGGTTCTCGTGGAGTGCTTCTGGGAGTGGGTGAACAGGTGCGAGACTTGCCACCACAATTTCAAGGCACGCTACCAAATGGAATTCGAAAGGCCGCAGCATACTCTCCAGGTTGCTTGGTGCTTGAAGGGCTCAACTATGCTGAAAACCAAGATTTAAACCCTCTCTGTCAACACCCTGATTTTGCAAAATGGCCTCTTTTGATTTTAGTAGATCATTTGGATAAAACACTTAAAGATGACCCGAGCTTTCTTTGGACCGTGTTTACCCGCTTTGAGCCCGCGGCAGATATTTATGCTGGTTCCAAAATCTTTCGCCACCATTTAGTTTATAGCGGTCCTATTCTCATTGATGCGCGGATGAAACCCTCTTACCCACAAGAGGTCTTATGCGATAAAGTGACAGCAAAACTAGTATCCGAGAAGTGGAAACGTTATTTCCCCGAGGGGCAAGAAATGGGTGAGAGTGACACTGCTCATGTTGTCTAGCGCCCTCTCAACCAAAAAGGAGCATATCATGAAAAATTACAAAGTAATGCGGCAGCCCTCTATGATACTGGCAGGCATTGAATGCCGAACATCCAATAACCCTGAAGCAGGGCTTCATGACATCCCAAAACATTGGGAAAAGTTTTATGGAGAAGATATTATCAACCAAATTCCGAATAAAATTTCTAATGAAGTTATAGCGCTGTATTGCGACTACGAAGGCGACTATACACAGCCCTATTCCCTAGTAATCGGCTGTGCTGTTAGTTCTATTGATGAGATTCCAAGAGGATTAGTCACCAAAATCATTCCAGCTAGCTCTTATGCGGTTTTTCATGCCACTGGAGAACACCCAAAAAGTCTAATTGAAACATGGGAAAACATCTGGCAACAAGCAAATTTGGCACGCACATATACAGGCGATTATGAAATGTATGGAGATAAATTCTTTTCAGGCTCGCCGCAAGAAATCGATCTCTTTATTGCCATTGAAGAGAGAGAATGTTGTGATCGATAAGAGTCGCCCAAAAATCTCTGTCTACATTGCCACAAGCATCGATGGGTATATTGCTCGGAAAGACGGCAGCCTCGATTGGCTGGATCTAGTAGGTGATTTTGATGAAGATTACGGATTTCAGAAACTCATTGATAGCATCGACGCAGTCATTTTGGGACGTAAAACCTATGAAATAGCCGCTAAAGTTCCCGACTGGCCCTACAAGGGGAAAAGAATAGTCGTTCTTAGCAACAGCCTACAAACCATTAGAGAAGAAGCTGAACTCTTTAGCGGAGATTTGACTCAATTAATCTCTCAACTTCACTCTGATGATATTAAACACATATGGATCGACGGAGGGGTCACAATTTCGCAATTTTTAGATTTGCAGATGGTAGATTCTATGACGTTGTCTGTGATTCCTGTGATCTTGGGATCTGGAATACCTCTTTTCAATACAAAAGAGCTTTCATGTCGTCTAGTTTCATCACAATCTTACCCAAGCGGATTAGTACAATCAACTTACGAGGTAGAACACCTGCAAGGTGGAGATGGAATCTAGTAATCATTACAAACCTGTTTTTCAATAGCATCGATTTGAATCAGAGACATAAAAAAGCCCGAGCTTTTATCAAACTCGGGCTTAAATACCTGAATTTCGGACTTATCTTCTTAATCTTCTCTGATTATCAGGAAGATAAGTCCGAAATTCAGGCTAAATAAAAATACGAATCTAGCTATGATCTATTCAACTCTAGTTCTTTTTCTCTACGTTTATCCAAATAATCTGTTAATAAATCTAACAAATAATGCGCAGAAAATCCAAGACCTGCACATCCAACTGCTGTAAATACAACACCTGCTAGCATAGCGCCATTAGCAATAAATAGCACACCAAGAGCAAGAACTATTGCTGCGACTATGGCTGTTAATGTTTCAGATGCAACCTTGCAGCTGACACAGCTTTTAACTTTTTCTGGGACCAAATCAAGAAACTTTGCTTGAAAACCATCATTTTGTACTGAACTAGACATATGTACTCCTTTTTGAAATTTGAACGGTTATGTAAAGGAACTGTAAACAGACATGAACTTTATCGCAATAAAAAAATTACTGTTCGCGCCAACAAAATTTTTCTGGATCCATAGTTGTGATATAGTAAATTTCTCGAAAGGCTTTCTGAAACTCCTTATCCTTAAGACGTATGCAATCCTTTCCGCGGTATACACCCCGTAATCCATGAGGAATAGGAATACCCATATCACGCATTTCATGTTCTAGAAATTTACTGTAAATAACAGTATTTTCTCCTTCAAATTCAAGAAGAAGTTCGTTTGTTTTCGAATTGATAAGTTGTTTTTTCATAGAGAATAATGGTTGAAAAAAGTGTCTACTATAGTTCATGTTTGGCATGCAATTCATTTTTTTGACAATAGAAAAGCTATGAAAAAATCCCATTTCCTCACTCTTATTCGCATCTTAGGAGCTTTTATCGCTCTACTTGCTCTGTTTTATCTAACAGAAAGCCCAGAATCAGAATCTGTTATTTTAGGCGAACCACCCGTTCTCTATTCAAATCAAGCGCAAGATAATTTGGAAGAGATTTTTGAGAAGGCTATACTCGATGCTAAAAAGTCCATTTTATTGATTATTTACTCATTAAATGACAAAAAAATCATCAATGCTCTCAATCAAAAAGCGAATGAAAATGTACTGATTGAGGTCATACATGATCCCAAAACCCCACAGTTTGGTTTTAACTCTCTGCTTCCTCAAATTGAGCAACCTTCACAAAAACTCTCTGGACTGATGCACCAAAAAATACTGATTATTGACAAAGAAAAAATCTGGATTGGATCGGCAAATATGACAACCGACTCTCTCAAGCTACATGATAATCTTGTCATCGCACTGCAAAATCCTCAAATTGCAAATCTCATCGAGCAAAGACTCCCATTTTTTGAAAGTGAGGCTGCTGGACAAACATTTGAGTTTTGGAATTTACCTAAAAAAGGAAAAAACTCTTTAAACCGCTTGATTCAGCTTCTAGATGAAGCTCAACAAACGATCCGCGTGGCAATGTTCACCTTTACTCACCCCGAATTGATCGAGGCGTTGATCCGTGCGCACAAGCGAGGTGTAGAGGTGGAGGTTGTTTTGGATCGCGATCAAGCATTTGCTGTGAGCTATGTAGCCCTCGAAGCTCTTGCGCGAGCTCAAATCAATCTGAGTTTAAGCTCTGGTATTGGACTCTTACATCATAAATTTGCCTGGATTGATGAGCAGATGTTGATAAATGGATCTGCCAACTGGACCCGTTCAGCGTTTACGCGCAATAGAGATTGTTTTGTTGTGCTAACCCCTCTTACATCCTCACAAAAGGATAAAATGGAAAGCGTTTGGAAAAACTGCAGAGCACACTCTAAGAGATATAGATTTAAAGAAGCTGCATAAAAACATTCAATCCCCTATTTTCTTACATCTATGAAAATTGCGCTATTTGGTCACGGAAAAATGGGAACAATGGTAGAGCAAATGGCTCCTAGCAGGGGACATTTGATCACCAATCTTCAAGCTGCAGATGTGTGTATTGATTTTTCTCACGCCTCTGTTGTGATCGACCATGTCAAAAGTTGCACAGAGATCGGTGTTCCAATTGTGATTGGCACAACAGGATGGGAAGAGCAACTAGAGATCGTTCAGGAGCTTATTTTTAAAAGTGAAAGTGCTGGTCTCTATGCATCTAACTTCTCTTTAGGAATGGCCTATTTTATACAACTGCTCTGCCAAGCACGTTCTCTTTTTTCTGATTTTGATTGCACGGGCATTGAATTTCACCACAATGAAAAAAAAGACGCTCCCTCCGGAACCGCCAAAACAATAGCGCAAAATCTTGAGATGCAGCAGCCATTTACAAGCGTTCGCTGTGGACAAATCACGGGGAAGCACACCGTTTTATTCGGCTCTGAATTTGAAACGATCTCACTCACACACGAAGCACACAACAGACAAGGATTTGCAAAAGGGAGCTTGCAGGCTGCCGAATGGATCCAACATAAGCAAGGATGGTACACACTTGATGAAATGCTCAGGAGTTTATACAGCTCTTCTCACTCCATTCACTAAAGAAGGAGTCTTGGATGAAGAGGGTTTTAGTTTTTTAGTTCAAAGACAGGTTCAAGCACCCGTCGATGGCTTACTCGTATTGGGCACAACGGGCGAAAGTCCCACGTTGAGTGTTCAAGAAAAAAAACGGGTGATCCAAATCGCAAAAACAACCTCAAACCTACCTCTTATGGTGGGATGTGGCTCGAACTGCACAAAACAAACCATTGAAAATATACGCATGGCAACAGAGCTAGGCGCCGATTTAGCCCTTGTAGTCTCGCCATTTTACAACAAACCCACACAACTTGGCCTGCTTAAACATTTTGAGCGGATCAGCCAACAGAGCGAAATTCCCATCATATTGTATAATCATCCAGGAAGAACGGGGGTGAATATCGAGATGCAAACCCTAAAAGAACTCGTGCAGATCTCCTCTATCATTGGCATCAAAGAGACCTCGGGCAATCTTGTGCAGATTACGCAGACAATACACACTCTCAAACAAATCCGTCCCGAGTTTTCAATACTCTCCGGCGATGATGATCTCGCTTTTGCAGTGACAACTTCCGGCGGAGATGGGGCGATTTCTGGAGCAGCTAATCTCATTCCCACTCTAATGATGGAGCTTGTGCACAACGACCCATATAAGGCTCGAGATCTCAATATGACACTCACTCCTCTTTTCAAAGCCTTGCTAATAGAGAGTAATCCGATTCCCCTAAAAGCTGCATTGCAGATGTGTGGATTGCCTTCTGGCGAACCGCGTCTACCACTCACATCTTTGACACAAGAGCATCTACTTATATTAGAACAAGCTTTAGAAACTGTTAATTTGCTTGCAAAAGTATGAAAAAGCTTTCTGTTGGAATTTTAGGAGCAACAGGAGTGATTGGAAGACAATACCTCTCGCTCTTAAAAAGCCACCCTTGGTTTGAAATTAAATGTGTGTGTGCAACTGCTTCAACAAGCGAACTTTTAGAGTATCCCTTTTATACAATCGATCATCTCCCCCCCTGCGATCTTTTATTTTCAGCCCTCCCCACAAAAATTGCCTACACCGTTGAAAAGGAACTTGCACAACAGGGTTATCGCGTCCTGTCGAGTGCAAGTGCACATCGACAAAATCCTAAAGTGCCTTTAATTGTGCCAGAAATCAACCCTCACCATTTGGAGCTACTTCCCAACAAAGGAGGCTATATTGTGGCAAAACCTAACTGTTCGATTCAATCTTTTTTACTGCCGCTTGCTCCCTTACATAAAGCCTTCACCATCCGCTCCTTATCTGTCACTACCCTACAAGCGATGAGTGGATCTGGCAAACAAGGAGTGAATGCTGCGCATATGGAAGACAATATTCTCCCCTTTATAGAAGGGGAAGAAGAAAAGCTAGAGTCAGAACCATTGAAAATATTAGAACCTCCCCATTTCCCTATCTCTTCTCACTGCACTAGAGTGCCTATTTCTCACGGTCACATGGCGTGTGTCTCTGTATCCTTTGTAAAAAAACCGAGCTTTGAACAAATTCAAAATGCTTGGAACAAACCCTCAAATCTCAATCTCCCCTTTGCCCCAAAATATCCCATCATCTATCATGATGATCCCTTACGCCCTCAACCTAGAGAAGATAAAGAAGCTGGGCAAGGAATGAGTGTCACCGTAGGCAGACTCAGGGAATGCCCTCTTTTTCACTGGCGCTTTGTCGCTCTTTCGCACAATGTGATCCGCGGAGGAGCTGGTGGTGGGCTGTTAAGTGCAGAACTTTTATACCAAAAGGGATACCTTGGTTAAACGAAACCCCCATTTCTTAAAGCTTTCTGAGAATTATCTCTTTCCAGAAGTCTATGAACGAGTGCAGGCATTTAAGAAAAAGACCCCTGGAGCGGATCTTATCAGCTTAAGTGTGGGAGACACCTCCGAACCGCTTTCAAAAACCATTTCTAAAGAGATCAGCTCTCAAGCACTCGCTTTGGGTACACACGCTGGGTACAAAGGGTATGGATCTGAGCAAGGAGATCCTCTCTTACGCTCAAAGATTGCCGAAGTTCTTTATAAAAATCGTATTGAAGCAGACGAGATCTTTATTTCAGACGGGGCGAAGTGTGATATTGGAAGACTACAAATTCTCTTTGGTCCAAATGTGCATATTGCCGTTCAAGACCCCACCTATCCGGTCTATGTCGATACAAGCCACCTAGCAGGCAGCCAATCTATCACCTACCTACCCTGTGAGAAAAAAAATAATTTTTTTCCCGACCTTAGCAAACTACCTATTACAGATCTTCTCTACCTCTGCTCCCCCAACAATCCCACAGGAGCCGTTGCAACAAAAGAGCAACTGCATTCGATTATCTCTTGGGCCAAAAAAAATAAAGCCATTGTGATTTTTGATGCTGCCTATGCAGGTTTTATCCAAGATCCCAAGCTACCTCGCAGTATTTTTGAAATTGAAGGGGCAAAAGAGGTCGCTATCGAGGTGAATTCCCTCTCCAAACTCGCAGGCTTTACAGGAGTGCGTCTAGGTTGGACAGTGATTCCTAAAAAACTTCGATTTGAAGAAGGAAGGCACGTTCACGCCGACTATTCACGCCTTATCACCACCTTTTTCAATGGAGCTTCCAATCTCTCTCAAGCGGGAGCTTTGGCGGCCCTCTCTCCCCAAGGGCAACTTGAAATTCAACAAACTCTTCAATACTATCTCGAAAATTCCTCTCTTTTACGCGCCGCGCTCAAAAAAAAAGGCTTTCCCATCTTCGGAGGAATAAACGCTCCTTATCTTTGGGCCGATTTTGGTCCTCAAAAATCTTGGAATTTATTCCAAACAGCTCTCGAGAAAATGCACCTTATTACCACTCCTGGATCTGGATTTGGTACATGTGGTGAGGGCTATCTCAGATTTAGTGCATTTGGAAAACGCGCACATATTTTAGAAGCAATAGAGAGGATCGAATCCCGATGGCCCCCAACTTTTTAGTCAATATCCCCATAGCTGATTTAAGAACACTCCCTCAATCTATTACGACAACAGACTATTCTCTTCAAAACTTGCGCAGTTCCCAACTTCTTCATGGCGAAAAGCTCCATCTCATAAAAACCCAAGACGCATGGGCAAAAGTGAGAGCTCTTGAGCAACCTCGCTATAGCGACACACACGGCTGGCACTCTTATGAAGGATGGTTGCATCTCTCAGAGATCAAACAAACCTCTCACTTTCCCAACACTAGCTATGTTGTCTGCACTCTAAATAATTTCTATTCTGTAGGAACACTCCTTCAAAAACCTCTTTCTCTAAAAGCTACCCGCCTTATCCCTGAAATATTTGACCGACAACAGATTATAAAAGATGCAAACCTCTTTCTTAACGCCCCTTATCTCTGGGGTGGACGCGCCTCACAACTTAAGGGGCATGTAGCTAGTGTCGATTGTTCAGGACTTATCAATTTACTCTATCGCATGCAAGGTGTTCAATTGCCCCGCGATGCGTACGATCAATTCTTATTCAGTCGCCCCACAAAAAACCTCCTTCCCGCCGACCCGCTCTATCTTGCCAAAGCCAACCGAGTGAACCATGTGATCCTCAAGCTCACAGAAAATCTCTTTATTGAAGCGCCAGAAACAGGAAAACATGTACGCTTACTCAGATGGGGTAAAGACATATGGGAAAAAGAGGGGCAAATCGCATTTTTTGATCGTCAAAATACCTACACACCCTTCCCGCGCACTTTTTCTCATGTTAGCGACAAATAGCTCCTTATTGCTCATAGTTAATACTCCCTTCATAGTTGCACCTCCTCTTTAGGAAAATTATATTTACTATATAAGGGAACATCTCTATTTAACGCTTACAAAACCTTTAAATAAATTGACTTTAATTACTTTTTTTTATATAATTTATTCAATATTTTTTAATTTAAACCAAGTATAGTGAATTCAATTGAATATTTTACATGTTCTGATCTATAATGCTTAAATGGGATATTCACTTGATTTACGTAAAAGAGTAATCCAATTTGTAGAGTGTGGAGGATCAGCTATTGAAGCTGCGCAAAGGTTTAGCGTT
>JAJACO010000149.1 GCA_022601475.1 Chlamydiales bacterium | reverse complement strand
GGCAAAAAGGTTCCAAAACGGACGCAAGATTGAGTTGTTCAATGGTCTCTAGCTGTAGAGGACTGCTTTGATGTGTTCGCAGTGTGATTGACCACATGTGCAACCCACAGGCGTTCCTAAATACACGCTGTATTGCTCGCTAGAATCAAGAGGATTTGTAAGAACGTAGAGATTTTCACCTGTTTTGTTGATCTCCCAATCTCGGAAAGTTAGGTCCTCTTGTGAGATTAGCTCTTCTGTTTCTTCATGTTTTTGCTCGGTGTCCATTCCGTGGATAGTGCGTGCGACTTGACAATGCGTGCAATTGCAATGCGGTTCTGGCTTGGGGAAAGAATTTAGATCACCGTTCATCATCATTTTGATCATGTTTGAAATTTTTTCTAAAATCTCGGCTGGCATAGGAGGAGTGTCAGAAAGATCTTGATTGTGCTGGAGTGCATCCATTCCAGGCATGCCTTCCATGCCCGAAATTCCAAAACGAATGGGCATTCCGGAGAGTTGGTCAGGAGAGAGGCCTGTGAGTTGCTGAAGTAAGCCACCAATTGTTTTAGGCTCTTCTTCTTTTGCGTGCTGGGCAGAAGGTTGTTGGGTATCAAGATATTTTGTATGCGCTGCAAAAGCGATATCAATGAGGGCAGAATCAAGGTTGGGCACCTGCACGATTTTGCCATCGTGTAGATGAATCGCTAAAGTAAAGGTTTTTGTATCGGGGTCTTCTTCGGATTGAAGAAAGGTGATTTGATCCCATCTGGCTGAGATATAGGGTGGAATACAGATCAATTTTTCGTTAATTTTAGCTTTCATCCCTCAAACTTCCTTGATTTCAATCATATGCCTCTTATTATAGATTTTTACACAATTACAAGCAAGAGATTTTTAGCGCTTATTTGGCAAGAGTGCTAAGTTTCTCTCTGTAAATATGAATATAAAAGAATAAGGATGCTTCTATGTCTAAAAAAACCTTTGTGATCGATACCAACGTGCTTCTGCACGATCCTGACGCTCTTTCAACATTTGGAGAGAATGAAATTGTCATTCCTCTGACTGTATTAGAGGAACTAGCGGCAATGAAGAGATTTCGAGACGAGAGAGCTAAAAACGCACGCGTTCTTTTACGTTTTTTTGATTCTTTAAAGGGGAGCGGGTTGGGCGACCTTCACAAGGGTGTGAGGCTTCCATCGGGAGGGCATTTGCGCATTCAGCTGGAGATCGAGTCAAATTACAGCCCCCATTTTTCGATGTCTCAGTCAAGTGAAGCTTACAATATCCTAATGGCTGCTTATTTTCTTTTTGAAAAGGGAGAGAATGTGGTGCTTGTTTCAAAAGATCTTGCGGTGCGCGTCAAAGCAGAGGCGATGGGAATTGAGTGTGAAGATTATGAAAATCAAAAATTTAATTACGATACGCTCTACCGCGGGTTTCGTAAAATTGATCTACCTAAACATGAGATAGATCTTTTTTTTAAAGATGGCGGTGTGAGTGTTGATTTGGGTGAGGGAGAAGACTTTTTTCCCAACGAATATTGTATGATGACTTCCGTCGAGCACTCATCTGCTGTGGGTAAATACGACCCCAAGAGTAAAAAAATCTCCTCGCTATTACACCTTCCTTCAAATGTTTGGGGAATCAACCCCTTAAACATCGAGCAGAGATGCGCGCTTGATCTTTTGCTAAGAGATGATATTAAGTTAATCACTCTTGTTGGACCTGCTGGTACGGGTAAAACGCTTCTAGCTTTAGCAGCTGGTTTGCGCAAAGTGTTTGATGAGTCGGTCCATTCGCGTATTCTAGTTTCTCGCCCGATCGTTCCACTTGGGCGAGATATTGGATATCTCCCAGGGCTTAAAGAGGAAAAATTAATTCATTGGATGCAACCGATTTATGATAACCTAGAGTTTTTGTGCGATTCTGTTGGTTCTGAGGCGAACGAAACTTTGCGGTGGGTAACAGAGAGTAATAAACTTGAAATGGAAGCGGTGACATATATTCGAGGACGCTCTTTGCCTAAGATGTTTATGATTATCGATGAGGCGCAGAATCTTACACCGCACGAAGTGAAAACAATCATCTCCCGCGCCGGAACAGGCACTAAAGTTGTACTTACAGGGGATCCCACGCAAATCGACAATCCTTATCTAGATAAAGACTCGAATGGACTCACTTGTACTGTAGGAAAGTTTAAAGAGCATAAACTGTTTGGGCACATCTTTATGGAAAAAACAGAGCGTTCAGAATTAGCAGCGCTAGCAGCTGAGGTGATGTGAAAACCTATAAATTTTATTGGCTGATCACTCTTATTTGTGTGGGAGTTTATGGAGCGTTTTGGGTTTATTCATCCATCCAAAAAAACGACGCTTTTTCAATCGATCAAAAAAAACCTCAGATTCCTGATGCGGCTGTTGTGATAAAAGAGCACCCTTGGCTGCAACTGCAGCCTTTTGTGCAAAAAGATAATCCCGCTTTTTATCAAGACTTAGAAAAAATTCATGAGATCAGCACGCAAATTGAGCAGTATTCAGAACAGGAGCTTACCCTAGCTCTTATGGAAACTTTGCTGGAGTTGCAAAAAGAAATTCCCTTCTTTTTTCCCGAACATCTCTACAACGTACTTTACATTGAAGAGCCGCCTACAGATGCTCCCGCTCCTTTTCATGTTTATAAGCGGCTTTATTTAGGGGAGTCGGAACTTGGAATCCCTTTTTATATGGATGTGAGAGTATTTGATCTTAATTTTGCCTCAAAAGAAGAGATTATTGATTGGCATTTGGGGATTTTAAGGGGAGAAAAAAGCACTTTAGAGAACATGTCAGGTTATGTGATTTATGGTTTAAGAAACGAGGACTACAAAGATTTCTCGCACGGGTTTGCCTCTTTTTTAGGAGAGCGAGGACTTTATTTAGATTTTATTGAAAAAGAGAATTTTCTCTACGTTGCTTACGCAGAATCTTCTGCGGAAACTTTTTGCCTCTTTTTTTAATGATTGAGATCGTTGCATAACTCAAGCTTGCGTC
>JAJACO010000148.1 GCA_022601475.1 Chlamydiales bacterium | reverse complement strand
TGTCTCGAAAAGTTTCATTAACAATAAGAACTTGCAAAATTTCGTTTCGCGTAAAGCGAGAAAAAAATGTTCAGCTTCCTTTGGTAAAAATTTATGCTTTAGAAGCTTATGAAAAACATGCTCCAGAAGGAGAAGAAGGAAATGGGGTCAGGCCTGACATTCTGACATTCCTCTTTCTCACCTTTTTCATGAGAAAAGAAACATTTCTATTTAACGCTTACATTTTATCAATGTGGGGCCAGAGCTTTTGGGAGAGTTTGGGGCCGCATTTGGAATGGGTTGAAGATGCGGCATTAGCCTTGCTTTTTGGAGTGGCTGGCTATCCCACTTTGGTGGTGATCGATTCAGAGGGAAAGGTGCGTCACGCTGCGGCAGGCTCCTCTGGGAATTTTGCAGAAAAATTAAGAGGAGAGCTACAACGGCTCGCTAATCTTTTACAAATTTTAAGGCGATTGAGTTGATGCAGTATCTCTTGTGAGTGGGCGCAGGTCCATCATCAAAGACATGTCCTAAATGTCCATCGCAGCGGCTGCAGATCACCTCGGTGCTTCGGGTAAAAAATCCGTAGTCGTCCATAAGAGTGACATTTTCAGCGCAGATGGGTTCCCAAAAACTAGGCCAGCCGGTGCCAGAATCGTATTTGGCTTGTGAGCTAAAAAGAGCTAGATCACATCCTGCGCAGTGGTAAATACCTGATTCTTTTAGATCATTGTAGGCGTTATCAAAAGAGGGTTCTGTTCCGCCTTCGCGTAAAATCCAGAATTGATCGGGCGTTAGGCGCTCTTTCCACTCTTGTTCAGAGAGTACTAACTTTTTTCCATCAAAACGGTACTTAGCGGTGCAGCTACTTTCGGCGGCAGTTGCATAGGAAAATAGAATCAGGCAGATTAGACTAAAACGAGCGATAAACATATTTTGGATGTATAGCATGTTTGGAAAAAAAATACTTTTTTATCTTTTTGTTTGTGCATGTACTCATATGAGCGCAGATGAAACGGCGCTCTTTGCGGGTGGGTGCTTTTGGTGTATGGAGCAAGCTTTTGATGAGGTAGAGGGAGTTGTCTCTACTACATCTGGTTTTACTGGAGGTGAGGAGCCCAATCCCACTTATGCAGAGGTGTCCAGTGGAAAAACGGGACATGTCGAAACAGTTGAGGTTGTCTTCGATCCCAAACGAGTGAGCTATGAAGAGCTATTAGATGTGTATTGGCGTAATGTGGACCCCACGAGGAATGATGGGCAATTTTGTGATACAGGTGTGCAGTATCGGCCGGTGATTTTTTATTTAAATGAGCAGCAAAAGAAGGAGGCTGAGGCTTCTAAAGAGAAGCTTCTTAAAGAGACAAAGGTGCAACCGATTTTGGTAGATATTTTACCCGCAACGCAGTTTTATCCGGCTGAAGAATATCACCAGAACTATCACCAGAAAAATCCCTATCGCTACAAGTTTTACAAGTACCGTTGTGGACGTAAACAAAGACTCAAAGAGTTATGGGGATGTGTGTATTTACCAGCAGCGATGGATTATTTTGGATGCTGTCTTGGTTAAGCAAGGGCAATTCTATGCTTGTGTGTCTCGCAAGAAAATTGTCTTTTCGATAACTTTTTTTTAACGTAGTATTTTATGCATGAACATACAAGCTTTACACACATTAACAGAATCTATTGAGGGCTTTTTAAGCCAAAATGGGAAGGACCTACGTGAAGGAGAGGTCCTGTTTCATCTAGCTCGCTCACTGTCCAAAGGTTCAGTGGCAGTTGAGATTGGCTCATGGAAGGGGAAGTCTACAGCTTGGCTTGGAAAGGGGATTGAAGCGAGTGAGCAACAAGGCACTGTATTGTATGCAATTGATCCTCATACCGGTTCCCCCGAACATCAAAAAGAAGGAAAGGCTGTCTGGACTTTTCCTGAGTTTGAACAGAATATTGCAAAAGCCCAGCTTCAAGCAGTCATCCGCCCTCTTACAGTTGGGTCTGTTGAGGGAGCGGGGCATGTGGCAGAAGCGATTGATTTTATCTTTATCGACGGAGCGCATGATTACGAGTCTGTAAAAGAAGACTTTGAGACATGGTTCCCCAAAGTAAAGGTAGGGGGAATTGTCGCTTTTCATGACTCATTTATCGGATGGTCGGGAGTAGAAAAAGTGGTTAACCGCGAGCTCTTTTTTTCTCGGAACTTTAAGTGTGTGCGGTATATTAATTCGATCACCTATGCCATTAAAGTTGAACGCGCTTCCTTTTTTGAGCGTCTAGAAAACTTCATTACGTATGGGATAAAGAAAATCCATATGTGGAGTTTGCATTTTCCGCAGCCATTTAAGAGTTTTACAAAAAAGTTAGTTTGGCGCCCCTTTCAGAGGTCTTGGTTAAAAAAATTATCAGACGTTTAATGTAGCTTGACTTCCCAGCAGCGATGGATTTTTTTGTTATGGAAATCTAGAGGGAGTGTTTTGTCAGAGATCTCTTTGATTGTGCATACATTTAATAAAGAGTCATCCAGTTTAAATTTTCGCGAATTGGTGCTAAAAAAAATGATGCCGTCTGGGGATAAAAGCTTAAGAGCTTTCTTGATTAGGAAAGGGTGATCCATTTGAATATCGAATAGTTGATCCATTTTTTTGGAACGAGAGAGTGTCGGGGGATCAATAATGATGATATCGAATAGGGAGTCTGAATTAATGGATTCATCTAAAAATTTCATGCAGTCGGCGCGTATAATTTCGTTTGTTTTTAAATCAAGCGCGTTAAGAATAAAATTCTCTCGACCCCAATTGGTGTAGGTATTTGACAAATCAACACTTTGAGTAAAACTTGCTCCTGCAAGCGCGGCAAAAACACTAAATGAACAGGTGTAGGCAAAAAGATTTAAGACCCGTTTGTCTTTTGCAATCGATGCGATCAACTGGCGTGTTTCTCGATGATCGAGAAATAAACCGGCATCAAGATAGTCATTTAGGTTAATTTTGAATTTCGCTCCATACTCGAAAACAGTAAAAAACTCTTGTTGGGCATCCATTTTTTCATATTGCTGTGTTTTTTTACGTTTTACTCGTGTTCGCCAATAAATTAGATCAAGCGAAGTGCCAAAAATAGAGCATAACGCTTGATCAATCTCTTCTTTTAGCTCGGGTGAGGGTTCGTCGCGTTCTCGGTCATATGAAAAAAACTGTACACTGAAACGTCCCGCATAAAAATCGATAACGAGAGGGTACTGTTTAATATCTCGGTCATAAATGCGAAAACAGTTAGTGAGTGAGCGTTTGGCCCACTTGCGAACATTTCGATAGTTTTTTCTGATGCGATTTTTGATAGGCGAGCTTTTGTCTTCACCGTCAATGATAGGGGGGAGGATTAAATTTTGCATGCTTCACTGAGATATTTATAGATAGTTGTGCAAAAAAGACCGAGCACTTTAGCTATACAGGATACTGCGTTTTTGGCTTTAAATGCGCTCTATTTTTTTATAGTGCAGATAGCAAAAGCGAGCGGATTTGTAAGCAGAAAAGTAATTATAGCATTTATCAAAAATAATCTATTCAACCTTGGTGGACTTGAAATTATTTATAGCACATAAAGTGTAGCAAATATATATAGATAACTAATTCAATAGCAAAGTGAGACCGAGCATGAAGACGAATAGATTTCCTAAATCAAAAAGTATTCTATCTTTTATGTCCAATGTTTTTTTTGTCTCAATGGGAGTGCTGCTTAGTTTAGCATCCTTTGGAATTCTGCTAGTTAGCTTGTTCAAACTGTTCATTTGCATCACGACTGGTTGTGACCTATTAATGGAGCTTCTTAACTTAGTGAGCTATTTCATTATCTCTTTGGCTATTTTTGATGTGGGTCGCTATTTGATAGAAGAGGAGGTGTTTAGAAATCGCGAATTACGCACTCCGATTGAAGCAAGGCGTAGTTTGACTAAATTTATGGTGATTATTCTGATTGCCGTTACACTTGAGTCGCTGTTATCTGTCATAAAAGCGAGTACATCTAGCTTACAGGAACTCGTTTATCCATCGATTTTGTTTACAGTGGCTATATTATTATTGGTGGGGTTGGGAGTTTATCAGAGGCTGAGTATTCTAACTGAAGCAGCATTGGAAGAGAGACACAAATAAAGACATAAATTCGTATTGTTTAACAGGTCTCTTTTTATTCTTTTTTCTCGTTCAGGTTTAAAAATATGGGCTGAAGCTTTCGGTCGGTATTAAACCTCAGTGCATATCATGGCTTTTGATTTTTCAAATTTTTAATGGGCTGTACCACGCAAAATTGTTTGCTTCAGGCATAATTTCGTCTTGTTTTGTCTTTAGACCTTCTAGAGTTGCAATTTGTTCTGTAAATTTAGGATAAGACATAATGTAAACACGCGCTGAATCAGAGTCACAAGGATCGGACTTATCAAGGGCATCGATAAAATAGACATGTCCTGTTTTGGTGTCACTTCTCCCTCCCACAACTAAAATGGGGTGAATGTGATGTTTGTCATTCTCTTGTCTGACCGCATCAGGTTTCCATCCCCAAATCGTCCGTTGCCCCACTTTATCAGCTAGCTGAAATGGCTTGTCTTTATAGTAAGGCTGCCCAAAATATCCTTGTACCATCAAGGGGCCGTGTTCTTGCATTTCTTGGATTAAATTTGTCACATTTTTATGAAAATTCCATCCAGCTTGCTCCAAGCCGAATAATCGTGCACATGCCATATTAGCCATTGTCCCCAATGCCCATCGTTTTTCTAGCAAGCTGAGAGCATCCCATGGCTTTTGCAAGTGTAACTTGGATGTATTCTCGTGCAAATTTGTAATAAATTCTCTTAAATTTTCTATACAGAAGTCTTTTTCGGGCTTTTCATTAAGTGTTCCATAGAGAAAATATTCATCGCTCTCATTGCACTTTCTGTAAAAATCGTGCAAGGCGAACTCAGATAAATTATCGGTTAATGTCTGTTCATGAAATTTTTTAAGAGTTTCTTGAGAAAAATCATCCATCGATGAATCGAGCTGAAATCTCGCTGTCACTTTTTTGGTCACTATCTCAACTTGATATTCCTCTTTTAGTTGAGTGTCCAAGAAGAGAGTTTTATCCATGTAATTTTTAGCTAGATTGAGCATAGTTCGTCTATGAGCAATCAACTGTTCCGTATTATAATCGATTTCAAACTGAGGAGCGAAATTGTTCCCGATGGAAGGACGGAGCCAACTCATCACAGTGTACCAACATTCCATCCCGCTTTTTGCGCTCTGTTCAACACGTGCACGCGGTGTAATTCCATCATAGTAAGCTGAAGGATCTGGCTCACCTAGAGCAGGGGGATTGAAGTAAAAATCCGGTCTATTAATTAAGGATTCTGAAGATAAACCTTGTACGCTCATAATAACCTGTAGTCTTAAAAAAACAGGGAAGGTAAAGAAAAGATAAATTTAAATCAAGAGTTGAATATCAAAGTGAGCGCGTGCAATTCAACAATAAAGAACCTAGCCTTATTTCTTGTGATGGTTTTTTTTAAAGAAATGGTTTTGACCCGAATAGATCAAAGCCAGTGTGAGATAAAGAAGTGGAATAGCGATATCCCCAATATAAAGAAAGGGACCAGAATTATAGGGGGAATAGTTTTCGTGGACAACCATTTGAACGATGTGTCCAAAAGCAGCGCCTAAGAAGAAAATCCCGGAAAAGATTGTGGTAGCAAGCCAAAATCCCTTTTTTTGCCAGATACACATAAAACCTGCTACAGACATGGCGAGATTCCCTATGGCTACCTCAAATTGAAAAGGGTTATGGGCAGGCCAGCCAATTTTTGCAGCGATTTCAGGGCCATAGAAAGCATGAGCAATAAATCCAATGAGCGTCCCAACTCCAATATTGAGTGGGATGATGTAGGCAAGTGACAACTCCACAAGACGTGCGAATGTTTTATTTTTAGACAGATAAAAATGAATAAGTATTGCAAAAGCTGCAATGACAAATAGAATGATAGGATACATAACATTATTAAATCATGTGCATCTATTTATTTAAATCGATTAATAATTTTTGTAAAAAAGTATCCGTTCAGTGGGGGGTCAGATTATCGGAGTAGCGATGCCGGGTTGAAAGGTGGATCGGTAGGCTTGTTCGAAATAAGGCAAAACCTTTCTCCCCTGCTTCTTTAGTGTCATCCAAATTGATATCGCTCTTTCCA
>JAJACO010000147.1 GCA_022601475.1 Chlamydiales bacterium | reverse complement strand
CCTCGAGGGAAAGAATGCTCGTTATTTTGCCAATTTTCTATGGGGTATCGGTTTTTATTTTTAGTCTACTCATGTTAGGCTTTCAAGCTCCATCTGAAGAGATTGCAGATCGTCCTTTCCTATTTCTTGCTGCAACTAAAGTTCTTGGATATTTGTTTTATGTTTTTGTAGAAAGCTTTGGTTCTCTTGTCATTGCTCTTTTTTGGGCATTTGCGACCGATACAACAAATGCTAGTTCAGCAAAAAGGGGATTTCCTCTTGTAGTTGCAATTGGCCAAATGGGAGGTATTATTTTCCCTTACAGCATAGGAGGGTTGCCCCATCGATTTGGTTTGTCAACAGATGCACTAACAATGATGTGCTTGGGGGTTTTAATATTACTTATCATTCCTTTAGTCCGCTATTTTTTGCGAGCAACATCAAAAGACTTGCTTGTCTCCTTTCATGGGAAAAATGAAACAATAGTTGAGAGCAAGCAAGAACCTGGGTTTTTAGAGGGGTTAAAACTGCTTTTAAAAAATCGGTATCTTCTCGGTGTTTTTGGTGCAAATTTCATCTACGAAGTTGTTGTGACCATATTTGATTTTAACTTCAAAATAGCAGCTGGTTCAGCTTATTCAGGAGTCGCATTGAGTAATTACTTAAGCATATATGCATCAAGTGTGAACGTGGTATCTCTGTTCTGTTTACTCCTTGGAATTAGTAACATAACACGTTTTCTTGGAGTAGGTGTCGCATTGGCAGCCATGCCGATTATCGTTGGTTGTGCTCTCTTGGGATTTTTAACTTTGAATTCACTCTCCTTTCTGTTTGCCCTTATGGTAGGCTCAAAAGCAATTAATTATGCGCTAAATGGACCGGCTCTCAAGCAGCTCTATATTCCAACTACCCCCGATGTGAAATTTAAAGCACAAGCATGGATAGAGACATTCGGTTCCAGATCCTCTAAACAGGCAGGATCTGTCTTTAATATGTCTCTGGCGCCGCTCCAAACGGCTTTTGGGACCTTTGCAGGTAAGTCGCACTATCTGATGCTCAGTGGTGTGCTCTGCTTCCCACTACTAGGCATATGGTTGATAATCGCGCTGTTCTTAGGAAGATCGTTTCGAAAAGCCATCGAGGGGAATACTGTAATTTGCTAGTATTTCATGCTGAGGCGTGTGCAATGGTCACACTCAGAGGAAGAAGTATTTTTAGCAGAGGGGTACCAAATGATCTTACTTGCGATATCGAAGATGTGCTGTTGAGATTCATGGGAGGTAAAAAATAAAAATTTTTAATAAAGAATCGAGATGTTAACCTAACCACTTTTTTGAATCCAACTACTTTTTAGAGGTAATAATTATGAAACGTTTGCTCTTAGTGTTAACCTGCTTATCGTGTTTTAGTCTGCATGCGAACCTCTTTTTTACCCCTCAGATGATCTCGAAACATTTGGAGGATTACTCGGAAGAGGAGATAGGTCTAATAGAAAAAGACCTCAAAGTCGTGCGCAGCGTTTGCTTTGGTGAGGCGCAAGATGCCGGCAACCGTTTTTATCTTGCCACAGCGGGAGGGCCGGGTGCTCGCAAAACGACAATCCTCGAGAGATTTATCTCAACACATCCCGAATACCAGGAAGGGGTCTATTTGGATCCCGATCCTCGAACATTAAAATTTATGGTCCATACTTATTATGCTCGTTCGCTTAATCCTCTTATGATTGCTGATACCGGAGTCTATGATGAGGTGATCAGGAATGCCTATGATAAATGGCGCGCTGGATCTAATTATATCGTTCTGAACCTTTTAGAAGAGGCTTTTGCAGCCGGTCGCAGCGTCGTCTATGGGACCACTTCGACAGGAGCTCATATCCCACACTTTTTTTCCAGATTGAAGAAAGAGGGGTACCAAATTATCTTGCTTCTCTGCTCATGTCCTGATGAAGTGCGTTATGAGTCTGTTGATTATCGCAATAAGGTTGTTCGATTTTATCAAAGTTCTCCCGAAGATGCAGTATCGAAGGGGGTGTTATTTCCTCAGAGAATGGGGGCTTATTTTGACTACGGAGATCAGATTTATATCTATTGGAGTGAAAGCCTACTTGATCCAGAACGTCTTGCTGCCATCTGGCAAAAGGGGGAGCTCGAAATAATTGATGAAGGGGCAATGGGATGCTTTGTGGCGAAATACGAAGAGGATCGTCAATCGCTTGCGAAACAGGGAGTTGTTATTCCATCCTTTGATACATTGATTAAATGATTAATCAAATAAAAGCCCACCGAAGTTTGAGTTTTTCTTTCGATCCCAGCTAGTTTAGCTTTCTAAGGTTTTGATCGTAACCGATTTAATGCCAAGAAGCGAGGTCTCTTCTGCGATCAATTCTCTTGCCATGCTATCAACATCCAAATGACAAATGATTTTCAGATGTTTGTTGATTTTTTGGAGGCTATTTGTTAGTTTGTATAGTCTTAATTATGGGAATATTTTGAAAAAAAATATCTACTTTCTTATTTTTTTCTTAGTGGGTACTGCCCCTATATATCCTTTTTCAGGAGATAACAATGAATATGATTGGATTCAAGATTACATCACTCCCATTTCTGATTTTCCAGAAAAAGGAATCATATTTCATTGGTATGCACCCCTTTTGCGTCAACCAGAAGCATTTGAAAAAGTAATTAAAATTTTTGCAAAGAGATATAAAAATTATCCGTTGGATGCCATTGCTAGTCTTGATGCTAGGGGATTCATTTTTGGTGCTGCCCTAGCTTATGAATTGAAAGTACCATTAATTCTCATAAGAAAACCTGGTAAACTTCCCGGTAAAGTAGAAAGAATTGACTATGAATTGGAATATGGGAAAAATTCATTTGAAATCGAAATAAACAGCCTTAAACCTGGATCTCAAGTACTTATCATAGATGATGTGTTAGCAACAGGCGGTACCGCCCATGCGGCTTCCACTCTTATTGAACGACTTGATTCTCAAGTGATTGAAATTGCATGTTTAATTGAATTGCCAAGATTAAAAGGTAGAGACAACGTAGAACACCCTGTTTTTTCTCTGATAAAAGTAGACGTGGATTAAAAAGGTTGTCCCACACAAGCCTTCAAGACTTGCTCGAGAACCTTCGGGGCGTCCTTTGGCATAGATAGACTGCGCCAAGCGATATGCCCATCGGGACGTACTAAGACAGCTCCTTCTACGCTCATAGCATACTCTTTAGACCAAAGATCATCTGGATCGAGTAAATCAGTGCCTATCTTATAAATGTCGACAGGAAATAAGCTCGGTTGATAAAGAGTCCACTCTTTTCCTTTCGGTCCTACGAGCAGTACAAAATTTCTCTCAAAAAGATCGAGAGTTGAAATGAATACGTCATTTTTTATTACCCTTCCGTGGGGAGCTCGGCTACCTGGGAGGCTTGTAGGGACATATTGTTCTGGATTAATACTCAGTTTTTGCTCGTTTTCTGAGCAAATGATGCTCGAATGATAGATAAATCCAAGATCTAGCCCGGGATAATTAAGATTGCGTTGCTGATCTTCCAGAAGCTCTTTGAGCCTTACATTATCTTTTGCATGAACGGCTCTGTATATTTCGGCATAGCGCTTTGCATTATCTTGGCTCCAATCTATATTTTGTACAGCAATAGGTGATCTTTCGTCTTGATAAGAGTCTAATAGGCTATCTTGGAGTGGATACTTGATCATAAAAGCTAATTTCCAAGCCAAATTATGCGCATCTTGAATACCTGTGTTCATGCCAAAACCGCCCGTAGGGGGCAATCTGTGCGCAGCATCTCCTACAAGAAAAATTCGGCCTTGTCGATATCTTTCGGCTATCTGAGCTGCCATAGTCCAAAAATTCTTGTCTAATATCTTCACAGTTAGATCTTCCATCTGTAGCATTTTCCGTATTTCATTTATGCAAAAGTCATCAGGAAAATCATCTTTTGTATTGCCATCTTTGAATCTCAACCCAATGATCCAACGCTTACTACCATCAACTGACGCTAAATATAGATTGGATAACTTTTCGTCTGTAAAACAAAAACCGATAGCAGGGCGATCAAAAGTCCACTTTGATAGATCCATTTCACAGTAGACGCTGCAAAATTGGCCTAAATTACCCGACCCCTTCATAGAAATATCTAGTTTTGAGCGAATAGCGCTATTTGCACCATCAGCTGCGATCAAAAAGCGAGCAGAAATGGTTTCTTCTTTTTTATTTTTTAGGTCAAGAACTGTTGCAATCACTCCATTGTCATTTTGTTGGATAGTGATGCATTTCTTTTGAAATTCTACCTGTGCATTTTTTTGGTGTAGCAAAGTGTGATAAAGGGATTGTTCGACAAGATCTTGTGAGACTAAACTCGATTGGACAGGACTGTATTGGAGAATATTTGAATCATCCATCTTTACACGCATAATCTCTTCTCCTCGTAGTGAGGTGCACCAGATGATTCTACGGGCCTCTTTGGGCAATTCGGAATTTAATAATTCTGGAGCATTTCCCCATTGCCTAAACAACTCCATGGTTCTGATATTCACTCCCCTTGCTCGCGGATGTTGTGTAGTAGATGGTTGCTGTTCAATGACTAAAGAGTCGATATTTTGGCGTGCAAGTGCAAGGGCCATGCTGAGTCCTACAGGACCACCACCTACAATTAAAACCGTGTAGTCTCTAGAAGTTTGGATAGAAAACCTCCTATTTTTTAGACGCGGGAAAGTTACTTGCCCTGCGTGCTCTCCCTAGCTTAAAGGAGATGGCTTCTTTTTTAATTAGCATTTTGACGGCTTTTATAATAATTTTAGCACATTCATCTTGAGTAACAAAGATGTAAAATTATGAATAACGACGATCTCATTTAGAAATCAACTAGTAAAGCTCAACATGGCATCCTATTTAAGCAAGCAAAGAAACTGCCAGTCTATCTCAATGTAAAGGACTTATCTATCTGATCGGAAGATCTCTGCACTTTTTTCGAAGCCTATTACCCCCGCCCAGTACCTGCTCCTGTGTTTGTAGCAATCCATTATCTAAAAGCTCACCAAAGTTTGAGTTTTTCTTTTAATCTCAGCTAGTTTAGGTTTCGAGAGTTTTGATCGTGACCGATTTAATGCCAAGAAGCGAGGTCTCTTCTGCGATCAATTCAAAGCGGTCAATTACAATAGCGTCTCCATTTTCGGGAGGATGATCTAGCAGTGTAACGATTAGCTGCGCAAGGGTTTCAACTCCATGAGGATTGAGGTTGGTGCCATACTGATGATTAAAAGCTGAGATTTTCATGTTTCCGGGAAAGGTGCGCTCAATCACAGGAAGCTCGCGCGATTGAGGTGGAGAGCTGTCTGTGGAGTGCTCTCCAAAAATCTCTTCTAGGATCGCATCAAGGGTGAGCAAACCAATCGCTGAGCCATTGGGATCTAAAACAACAGCTACAGATTGTTTGTTGCGACGAAATTGTGCCAGGATAGGTGTGAGCTTAGTCGTAGAGGTGATGAACCACGGGGGGCGCGCGTAGTCGCGGATCTGTTTTTCATCTGTTACTCGTAGAAAATCTCGCACGTTAGCCACTGAAATAATATTGGATTTTGTCTTGTGGTAAAGAGGAATAAATCTCTGAGAGGAATGACTAATTTTTTCGCGTAGATTACCCACAGTTGTAGAAGCTGGGATAAGATTGATTTTGGAAAGAGGTGTCATGACGTGTGTGGCAGCTTTGTTTTTTAAAGAGAAGATGTTCTCCACGATAATATTAAATTCACTCTCTTCTTCGTGGCTTTCTAAAACTTTTTGCAGTTCTTCTCGACTAATAAAAACATCAAATTCCTCCCCTTGTTTGCCAAAAAAACGATAAACAAAATGGGTCAGTTTGCCGATCGTCCAAATAATGGGAGCAAATAACCGACTTGTGAAGTAGACGACGGGAATACCCAGCATCACTACGTGCTCGGAAAAGCGACGCGCGGCAAAGAGGGGAGCTAGTTCAGCTAAAATCACGACAAGAAAGATCTGGGTAATGGGTGCTAGGTCGGCATCTAATCCAATAGATCGGTAAAATTCCCGGGAGCTTTGAGAGCCAAGTTGAAGAGCGATATTCACGCCTAGCATGATTGTACCAAAAAAGCGAGAGGGGCGTTGTAAGAGCGATTGGAGCCAGATGGCTCGCTTCATTTTTTTGCTCACATAGTATTCGAGTCGAACGCGGTTAAAAGAGAGGGCCGCCATTTCTAACATTGAAAAGAAACCTTGAATACCGATGCAAAGGAGGTTGATTAAAAACCAAAAGAGGGGACTACTCATGATTTAACCGCCTGATATAGATACGCCTGATGCGGTTGGGATCTGCTGCGAGAACTTGGAATAAAAATCCTTCACAAATGAGCTTAGATCCACTTTTGGGAATGGTTCCTAATTGCTCTGTGAGCCAACCTCCAAGTGTGACCATGTTATTTTCGCTCGAGAGCTTTAGGTGAAAGAGTGCTTCGAATTCACTGAGCTCAAATTTACCGCTTGTGATAATGACATCTTTGCCAGCAGGTGTGTAGCGCATTTTATCATCGCGGCTATCGACAATTTCACCCACAACGATTTCATAAAGATCTTCATGTGTAATGAGCCCTGAAATGGAGCTATATTCATCCACAACGATGCCCATATTCTCTTTGCGATGGAAAAAATGGCCTAGTAGGGTGCGCGCTAGGATTGTTTCAGGAACGTAATAAGGTTTGTCTAAAAAGGGAGTGAGATCTTCACCCGATTGGATGTTTTTGCGGTGAAGAAAGAAGTTTTCAGCAGAGAGGATGCCGAGCAAATTTTCGATCCCATCTTTGCAAACAGGGAGGCGAGAACATTCTTTTTCTACAAAAAGGGCGAGAAGATTTGAGAGAGGTTCTGATAGGTCGTAGTAAAGTATTTCATGTCTGTGACGCATTTTTTCTTTCACAGTAAAATCTGTTAAAGAGAGATAGCCTTGCACTAATTTGGCCTCTTCGCGACTCAAAAGTCCGTAGCTCTCAGAGCTTTTAAGTAGCACCTTGAGTTCTTCTTTGGAAATTTCCTGCTCTTTTTTCAGAAAGAAAAATAAAATTCTTGAGAGGTGGCTTGTGATGTTTGTGATGAGACGTCTGATGGGACTAAAAATTTTACGTAAGAAAAGAATGGAGGGAGCGATTTTGTAGGCGATCTGTGTATTGAATGCCAAAGCGATTGTTTTTGGAAAAATTTCTCCTAAAAGCAGTGTGATTAAGAGAGGGACACCCACTTTTAAAAACCAGGTAGATAATTCTCCAAATAAATTTGCAGCTGTATTTTGGATTAAAATATTTGCGCCAATGTCACAAAAAAGCAAGGTGACAAGAAGATCTCGAGGTCTTTGGAGAAGGTTTGCAACAAGTCTTTTTCGCTTATTGGGATCTTGAGAATAAAGCTTGAGTTCTCCAGGAGAGAGAGAAAATAAAGAAATTTGGGATAGGGAGAAAAAACCGGAGCCGATTGTGAAAAGTAGCAAAAGAAAAAGTAAAACAAACGTTGTCATTGCTGTAAGAAATGCACCTTGGTTTGTCCATCCGGAACAAGACCTAGATGTTGCATGAGTGTGAGCTCAATCCACGCTTCATCTGTTTGACTTGTTATTTCTTGTTTGAGCTCTT